>DATKHW010000417.1:0-16443 GCA_035546275.1 Gemmataceae bacterium | reverse complement strand
AGCGAGGGCAGGCCCTCGCTGGCGCTTCGGATTAGTGCAGAATTCCTCAACTGGTCGCCGCCCACATTTCCTTGATAAACCGGATCCCCTTCGTATACACCTCTTCCGCCGCCGGGAATAGGTCGCGCCACACCTTCGTCGCCGCCGCCAGGTCGGGCAGCGCCCGGCCGAACGATTCGATCACCATCCAGCCGTCGTAGCCGCCTTGCCGCAGCGCCCGGAACGTCTCGTCCCAGGCGACGTGGCCGGTCCCCGGCGTGCCGCGGTCGTTCTCGCTGATATGGACGTGGCCGACCACGTCCAGCACCGACGCGATGACCGGAGCGATCTGCTTCTCCTCGATGTTGGCGTGGAAGGTGTCGTACATCATACGGAAGCTGGGGTGATTGACTTCCTTGACGAACGCTTTCGTGTCGGCGGCCGTGGTGAGGAAATAGCACTCGAAGCGGTTGAGGTACTCAATACAGAGCATCACCTTGTTCTTGCGGGCCTCGTCCGCTGCCTGCCGCAGCACGTCGGCGGCTCGCTTCTTCTCGTCCGCGGTCGGGCCGGTCCCGGAAAAGACGCCGAGCGGCGAGTGGTAGGGGCCGCACAGGTTCTCGCCGCCCAGGACCGCCGTCATTTCGATGGCCCATTTCATGCGATCGCCGGCGGCGCGGCGGAGGCCGGCGTCGGGGCTGATCGGGTTGGCGTCCGGCGTCATGCAGCAGACCGCCGTGCTTTTCAGGCCGTGATCGTCGAGCTGTTTGCGAACCGTCTTGTAATGGCCGGCGTCGCCCTCGAAGAGCGGCAGCTCGACGCCATCGAAACCCACTTGCTTCAGCTTGCCGAACAGCGGGAAATGTTGCTGCGTCACGTGCGTGGTCCAGAGCAGCAGGTTCATGCCGATTTTCATGGGTGCGCGTCTCCCGTGGGGTGCGATGGTCCTCGTGGGTGGAACGGCGGCTATTGTCCGGTAAGGCTGGGCGCTTGGCAAGATGGCGGGAACCCCTCGTTCGAGGCGGATTTTGCTTGCCGTGGGCGGAACGAGGCGGTAGATTCACCAACACACTACCCTTCCCTGCAATCCCGCCCACGCTCAAGTCGCGCAGGAGCGTGCTATGCCCGAAAGCCCGAGGAAAATCGTCCTGACGCTGTCCGGAGGCGGATTCCGCGCAACACTGTTTCACCTCGGCGTCGTGCGCTTTTTGTACGAAGCCAAACTATTGGACCGCGTGAAAAAGATCTGCTCGGTTTCCGGCGGCAGCGTCCTGGGGGCCCATCTCGGGCTGAACTGGGAGCGGTACCGCAACTGGGATGCGCAAGAACCCGACTCGCACTACCACGATACATTGAGCCGCGAGATTATCCAGTTCGCTCAGTGCGTCATGCGAGGGCGAATTGGCCGCCGACTGGTCCGGCGCGCCTGCCTACTTGCGTTCTGGATCACCGTCGCCATTCTGGCGTTCTTTTATCTCTATTCGCCCGCTTCGTCGCCCTTCCTAGGTTGGCTTTGGTCGCTGCCCCTGCCCTGGCCGTGGACCCGATGGGTCGCATGGCTGCTCCCGGCCTGCCTGGCCGGTCGCGTATGGTGGGCTTATCGCCACGACCAACAGTTGTCGGATCGGCTTGGTTGGGGGGCGGTCGTCCTCACCATTTGCTTCGCCGCCGTGGCACTGTGTTGGTTTTCATGGGAGTGGTGCGCATGGATCGCCTGGGTGGTCGCGGGATTCCTGTGGCCGCTCGCCTGGATCGCGCGGGGGAGAACACAATTGCTCCAGGAGTTTTACCACCGTCTTTATAGGAATTCTGCGCTCGCGGCCCTGGGAGCCGACGGCGACGCCGCGGCGTTCGGGCCAAGGCCCGATTTCTATATCCTGTCCACCAGCCTTTCCAGCGGCAGCTTGCTGGCCTTTACCAAGACCGGCCTGGTGTGCATCCCCGGTACTTTTCCGCCCGGCCAGCCGCCCGACGCGAATGATTTGGCGGTGGCAAAGGCCGTGGCGGCATCCTCCGCCTTTCCGCCGTTCTTTCCGCCCGTCACTCTGACCCGTGACGAGCTGAGCTGGCCGGCGCTGGGGGCCGCGCAGCGGATGACGGACGGCGGAGTCTATGATAATCTCGGTCTGCATTGGTTGAGGTACTTCGCTTTGGGGATACAGGAGGCTCAGAACGCCGCCCAGGCTGCGAGGGTCGCGGCCGATGCGGACGCCGCAAACGCCGCGAAGGCCGCGGAGGCCGCAAGGACCGAACGGGAATTCCAAGCGAAGAATTACGACGCTGTGCTGGAGAGCAATGCCGAGGCCGCCTCTCCCGAGCGCCCGGATGAAGGCTACTGGTGGGACCTGGGCCGCAACCTTCGGGCCAGCGATATTGTTATGAACCGCGTCAGCGCCTTGGAATCCGGCAGCGCCGAGGCGGCGCTGCAGAAGCCGGTGATCGCCTGCAAATTGCGAGACGTTGTGGACGATCCCACCCAGTACCGCATCCCCAGCCAGCGCCAGCGCGACCTTTGGGCGTTCCGCACCGATTTTGATCGATTCGACGATGTGGAGGTTTACGCTCTGGCGGCGCATGGTTATGCCACCGCTCGCAAGGCCTGGAAGACCGCTATAAGCGACCGCCATTGGGATTTGACAGCGGAGGAGGAGGCCCCCCTGAACCAGCTCGTTTGGTGTCCTCTCAATCCCCATCGCGCCGGCGAGGTGGCGGCGCTCTTAAACGGAAACACAGGAAGGAACAACGGCGGATGGGGTGCGTGGTTACGGGCGAAGTGGCGTCTGCTTATGCGCGGAAAGAACCTATCCGACTCGCCCTACGTTCACTGGCGGGTGTTCGTTCCCGCCTGGCAGAGCCTGTGGTCCCTGGTCCTGCTTGCGCTCACGCTGGGCCTCGTGTACTGGCGCCTCATGCCGGCAACCCAAACCAACCAATTTTCCTACAAGATCGCCCCCGTGATGAACTACGACGACGCTGTCATCTCGGCCAACGACTGGTTGCACGACACGTACAGCGACTGGCTCGCTATAATAAAGGATAACGAGAATAAGAAGGCGTTCCGGATTATTAAGATCGCCGCCGACCCCACAGACAGCACCGGTGCCGCAAGCCTGCGGCGGTATCACCTCGGGTACGATACGAACAAGTACCGGTTTGTGGGATACGCGTTCTGCATACGTAACTCCGCCGTGCCGGTGAGCGATGGGCACCTCCCGATGACTCTGGACGCCGATGGCCGTTCCTTCGAGCGTCCAGCCGACAAGGCGGGACGGCCGCTTGTGGTGATCGGCTTGCTGGAGGATAACAAGAGAGACGACCTCCCTGACGATCTCCGAAACATCATCCACCTGGAGGAGAAGTAACGATGCAACAGCGCTCGTTCCTCGCGGCCCTGTTCCTGGCGTTGTTCGCCGCTCCCGCGCTCTGTGCGCCAAGCCTGCCATTGGCGGCCGATCCCGATATGATACAGGTCCACATCCAGGTTGTATATTCGGGATCGGGCAAGGGCGTGGCTGGCGTCCACCTGGCGGTTACGATCGACGGCCAGCCTCAACCTGACCTGATAACGGACAAGAACGGCGTCCGAGATTTTCCGGTCCCCATCGGGTCCAAGTGCCAGATTGTCTTCTACTACGGCGGCGTCAAGATTTTCAACGCCATCTCGTTGTACGCCGTCAAAGATCCACCGCCGCCCAGCATTCCCCTCTTGCTGGAGGCGGGACCGACGGCGAAACTTGAGCCGACGGCTAAGCTGGATCGACTCCTCACGATCCAGAAATGCGCCGCGGTAGCGGTCGCCAAGGGCGGCGAGCAGACCCCGCCGGAGATTCTTCACATCCTGAAAGATCCTGAATTTGCAAAGTACGTGCAGGAACTCAGCAACGCGCCAGACGACGAGAAACTCGCTCGCCTCATCTCCGCCACGGGGAAGGAGACACAGGAGGCGCTGGCACAGATTCATAACATGCCCTGATCTGTTGGCCTGGCACCGCACGCGGCGCCTTGTTCGTTCGTCATTGCGGAGGACCGTTAGCCGTTGCTGGTACAGGTCACATCGCGTTCCATCTTCAGCCCGGGCACCGGCTTCATCGCCCGCGGCGGCTTCGACTGGACCTGCAACCCCTATGTGGGATGCACTTTCGGCTGCATCTACTGTTACGCCATGTTCCTGCCGCAGAATCGCCGGCCAGGCGGTCCCGCGCGGTCTGCTGTACTTTATTGAGGCGGCGGCAGGCGTGTGCGGCCTGGCGTTCGTTGTGCCGTGGGGGTTGATCTTGCCGGCGGCGTCCGCAAGCCCGCTTCGGCGGAGCGTCCACAAGCAGAAGATCGGAGAAATCCCATGAACATCTCGTTCCGCTGTTCCGGCTGCGGCCGCTCTTTGAGCGTATCTCCGGGCTTCGCCGGCCGGCGGGCCAAATGTCCATGCGGCCATGAGCTGGTCGTTCCCGCTGGCCAGTCTGCGCCGAGCGCGAGCCAGGCGGGATTGAAGCTGCCGCCGACGCCGGCCGGCGAGGCGCCCGCCCCGTGGATGGTTTCGGCGGCGGCGCGACCGTCCACCGTCCCAAAGGCCGCCATGCCGCCCCGTGCGTCGCCGCGCCTGATCCGCTGGCCCTGGGTAGCGGGCGCCGCGGGAGCGGCGCTGGCCGCGGTCCTGCTGATTATCTTTGTCGTGCTCTGCTTCCGGCGCCCCGCGGCGCAAGGCGACTCGCCTCCGGCTCAACTTGCGTCCGCGCCGCCGGCGACTCCGAACGTCCCGGTCAGCGGCCCGGCGTCTGCTGGATCGCAGCCGACGCCTCCAGCAAAGCCGCCAGCGGCGCCGCCGGCGAAGCCGCCAGCCGAGCCGCCGATGCCGCCGCCGGATCATCCGGCGCCCATGCCGCCGGCGCCGGACAAGCCGCCCGCTCCTCCGCTCGAACCGGATCGGCCCGCCGGCGCCATCCGCGCCTTCAACGGACACACGGCCGGCATCCTTTCCGTCGCGTTCACCGCCGACGGGCGCCGCATCGTTTCGTCAAGCCTTGACGGAACCATCCGAACCTGGAACACCGAAACCGGCGAGGAGATAAATCGGATCGACATTGGTTCGTCGGTCCACGAGGCGGCTTTTTCCAGCGACGGCCGTCGCGCCGCCGTCTGGCGCCTGCTCGGCTCGCCGCCCGTGTTCGAGGGAATGCTGCCGACGTTTACCGACGAGGTGCATGTCTGGGACCTGGATAACGGAAAAGAAGTCGCTTCTCTGAAGTGCGGCGTCGTGGGCGGCGTGGCGATTTCGCTGGACGGCAAGCGCGTTTTGGTGAACACGCCTGCCCTGCGCTTCAACCCGGACGGCGGCCTGACCATGCCGGGAGCGGCCGGGCTTTCGCTGTTTGACGCCGAGAAGGGGGAGAAGCTGGGCGCCGGAAAGAACGCATCGGCCGCCCGCGTCGTCCTTGGACCGGACGGCCGCCAGGCCTTGCTGTGCGGAGACGCCAAGGAACCCGCCGTCACCCTGTGCGACGTGGAAACCGACCAGGTGCTTCGCCGCTTCAAAGGTTCGGCGGGCACGACCATCGTGGGAATGGCTTTTTCGCCGGACGGCGGCCGCATCGCCGCCGGCGACGCCGCGAACGGCCTCCACGTCTGGAACGCCAAGAGCGGCGACGAAATCCAATCGCTGCAGGGGCACACCGGCCGCGTCTTCGCCCTGGCGTTTTCGGCGGACGGCCGACGGCTCCTGTCCACCGGGGCCGGCAAGGTCGAAGGCGATTTCCAGAACTTTCAAATCGTCCCGACCGATTGCACCGTGCGGCTGTGGGACGTGGACGGCGGCAAGGAGCTGTATTGCTTCAAAGAGCACACGGCGCCCGTCTACGCCGTGGCGATTTCGCCCGGTGGTCGCCGCGCCGTTTCCGGAGACGGCGACGGCGTGGTTCGCCTGTGGGCGCTGCCCAAGTGACGGGAAGGCCTCGCTATGGAACAGATCGTCGCCCGCTCCATTTTCAGCCCCGCTGCGGGCTTCATCGCCCGGGGCGGCTTCGACTGGACGTGCAATCCCTACATTGGATGTAGCTTCGGATGCAAATACTGTTATGCGATGTTCCTGCCGCAGAATCGCCGGCCGCGCGAGGAATGGGGCCGCTGGTTCCAGGCCAAGAGCAACGCCCTGGAATTGGCGCGAAAACAGGCGCCGAAAGTCGCCGGCCAGGCGGTCTACATTTCCAGCGTGACCGATCCCTACATGCCGGTGGAGCGCGGCCTGCGGCTGACGCGCGGCATCCTGGAAGCGCTGATTCCGCACCAGCCGCGTCTCCTGATTCAAACGCGCGGGCCGCTGGTGGTGCGCGACCTGGATTTGCTGCGGCAATTCCGATCGGTGCGCGTAAACCTGTCGATCAACATGGACAGCGAGGAAATCCGGCAGACGTTTGAGCCAAAGGCGCCGCCGCTGGAGAAGCGCTGGGAGGCGGCCGCAGCGGTGCGGGCGGCGGGGGTGCCGATCGGGATCTGTGTGACGCCGATGCTGCCGTTGCAAGAACCCGATGCGTTTGTGCGGCGGCTGGTCGAATTCGATCCCCACGTGCTCGTGACGCAGGGTTTTCACGACAGCCGCGGCGGCTTCGGCGCCGACACCGGCCCGGCGGCGCGGCGGCTGCTGGCGGAAGGGCGATGGACCTTGGAGGATTACCAGCGCGTCGTGGAAGCGCTGCGGGCGCGGCGGGAGGTCTTCGAGGGAGAAGCCGGATTCTTTCCACCGCCTACGTATCCAGCTCGCGCGGCTCGACCCACGCCTTGAGGATGCGTTCGACCTGCGTGAGGTCCTCGTCGGTGACGCCCTCACGGCGGCGGTAGCGGCGTTGCAGCGCGTCCAGGACGTGCTCCCACATCGCCTTGGTCGGTGGCAATCCCTTGGTCCATTCGCCGCGTCGCTGCAGCTTCCACTTGAATTTCCAGACGCCGGCGAAGCGTTCGGCGCACAGAAATCGCCGGCCGCCGGTTTCCGGGTCTTCGTCGGTCCATTTAATCTGAATCATCGCTTCACCCGCGCTCGCGGCGCAGCCGGTCGAGGAACGCCTCCAGGTCCGGCGGCAACGGCATCGTCCAGTGCAACGGCTCGCCGCTGGCCGGGTGCAAAAAGCCCAGCTCGACGGCGTGCAGCGCCAGCCGCGGGGCGCCGCTGGGGTCCGGCCGCACCTCGCCGTTGGGCAGATGGCAGTACACCTTGTCGCCGCAGACCGGATGGCCGAGCGACGCCAGGTGAATGCGGATTTGATGGGTCCGCCCCGTCTCCAATCGACACGACAGCAGGGTGTACTGCGGCAGCCGCTCCGCCACGTCAACGTGCGTGACGGCCTCCTTGCCGTCGTCCGGGTTGTCGGCGACGCCGCGCCGGCCGTCGCCCCGGTCGCGGACCAGCCGGCGGTCGATGCGCTGCGGCGCCACGAAACCCGGCACGACCGCAAGATACCGGCGGACCACCGTGTGAGCATGGAACTGCTTGCCCAGGCCGCGTTCAGCCGGCACGGTGCGGGCGAAGACGACCAGGCCGCTCGTCTCCTTGTCGAGCCGGTGGACGATGCGCAGCCGCGGCGGCGGTCCTTTCACTTTGCGTCCCTCCTGCCGCGCCATGAGCGGCGGCGTGAGGTCTTCCAGGGTGGGGGAGAGCGCCTTGCGCCGCGGCGTCCAGTCGCGCTCCGACGGGTGGCGCACAGTCGGCAATCCGCTCGGCTTCTCGACGACGACGACGTGTTCATCGAGATAACGGATCGTAATAGATTCGGCCTGCCGCGGCTTCGGCGCGGGCCGGGCCAGCAGCTCGACGGTCTCGCCCTCCTTGAGCCGGCGCGCGGGGTCGAGGCAGAGTTCGCCGTTGACCTTGGCGCGGCGCGTCTCGATGAGGCGGCGGATCTGGGCCCAGGATTGGCCGGGCGACAGGGCGCGCAGGACGGCGGCGAGGGTTTTCTGGGCATGATCGGGAGGAATGGTGAATGGTGCGTTGGGCTGCATCCGGCTTCGCTTCTCAGGCGGACTCCAGCGGGTGACCAAGGACGGGCCGGCATTCCCTAACGAATACGACGGGCTTCTCTTCATGGGCGGCGAAGGAGACAAGAATCCGATCGTGAATCATCTTGCGAAGAACGAGTTTCGCGCCACGGTAGTGACGCCACTCTTCGCCCCATGTGTGCGGGATTGTCGTCAAGTAGTCATAGATCCGCCGGATTGCCGCGACATAGTCCCCGAGGATGTCGAGGCGTTGCGCTTCCGTGAGGCAGCGCCTGACTTCTGCCTGGGCGCCCTGGAGCAGTTCGACCTTGTACGGCGGCTGGGGAAAATCTGTCATTCGGCGCCTTGCGACGGCGTCGCCTCGATTGTCCGTTCCAATTCCTCAATAAACTCTCCCATGTCGCACTTGCGCTTCCCGGCCAGGATCTCCTCGACTTCCTTCAGGTCGATCCGCGGGTTAATACCCAGGATCCGCTCGAGGGCGCTGTCGTACTCCTCCTCGCGCGCCGCGTCCGTGCAGTATTCGTCCTGAAAGCGGAACAATTCGGCGGCGAGGTCGTCCAGTTGCTGCCGCGTCCGGTCCAGCAGTTCCCGCAGTCGTTGCTGCTCTCCAAAGAGCTGGCGCAGCCGCGCCTCCAAACCGGCCGTCCCGTTCGGCGGCGGGCCGTTGGCCCCAGGCTGTTCTTCTGGCTGAATCATGGGTTGTTCTCCCGGCGATGCACCCATTGTAGCTTCGGGCCGTTCAGGGTGTCGAGCGATCTTCCACCGCGGCGGTATGCTTCGCCCACTTGACCAGGCGGCTCATGGCGACCCTGTTGTCGCCGCTTTGACTTTCATCAAATCCCACACGTCCACCACATCATCATGCCCCACCGCCAGCGTCTTGCCGTCGGGGCTGAGCGCCACGCTGGTCCCGTAGGCCGGCAGCTCGCCGCCGTCCGCCGCCCAACGGAACGACCCCGTCTCCTTGCCATCTGCGTTCCACATCTTCGCGACGCCATCTTTGCTCAATGAAACCATCGCGCCGCCGGCGCCGAAGCCGACGAAGTGCACCTCGCCCTCGTGTCCCTCCATCACGGTCTGGACCTTGAACGTCGCCAGGTCCCACAGGCGCACCGTCTTGTCGCGCGTCCCCGCCGAAACCAGCGTCTTGCCGTCCGGCGAAAAGACGGCCAGGAACACGGGGCCGTCGTGGCCGCGCAACGGCCGACCGGGGATGCCCGCCGCCGTCGCATCCCACAGGCGGATCGTCTCGTCGCCGCTGGTGGTCGCCACGCGCTTGCCGTCCGGCGAGAAGGCCACGCTGTTCACCTTGTCGCCGTGGCCCTCGAAAACCGCTCGCGCCTTTCCCGACGGCAGCTCCCAGCAGTGCGGAACCTGCAAGCCGTCCTCGATCGTAGCCAGCAGCGAGCCGTCCGGCGACAGCGACAGCATCGCCACGGGCGTTTCAAACTGGTCCTTCATCGCCGCCTTTTCCTTCAGCGTTTGCGGATCTACGACGGTTACTACTCGGTCGCCGTCGGAGAAGGCGAAGCTCTTGCCGTCGCCGCTGTAGCCGATCGCCCAGATTTCGGACTGATGGCGGAGCATGTTCGCGCGTTTGCCGGTGACAAGATCGAAGAAGCGGATCGCCCCATCCTTGCCGGCTGTCGCCAGCGTCTTGCCGTCCGGCGAAATTGCAACAGCCGTCACCGCGCCGGCGTGTTCGTTCACCTGAAAGCGGCGGAGCGATTCATCGTATTTGTCTTCGGCTTGCGCGGCGGCGCCGGCGAGGAGCAGGAGAAGCGCGGACGGCATGGCCAGCCGCTTCGGCAGTATTCGCATGAGCATCTCCTATAGGAAAGCCGGCGGGCGCTGCGAATCAGGTGTGCGTCAGCGCCGCGCGACGTTGAAAACCGAGATGATTGGGCGGCTCCACTTCGACTTTGATCGCAGCCACGTCCTGGCGCGGCGGGGCGCCGAACATGCGCCGGTACTCCCGGCTGAACTGCGACGGGCTTTCGTAGCCGACGCGGAATGCCGCCCCTGCCGCGTCCAGCCCCTCGCCCAGCATCAGCCGCCGGGCCTCCTGGAGGCGCAGGCGCTTCTGGTACTGCAGCGGGCTCATCGCCGTCACGCCCTTGAAGTGGAGGTGAAACGCCGACAGGCTCATCCGAACGTGCTTCGCCAGCGACTCGACCCGGAGCGGGTCCGTGAAGTGGTCTTTCAGCCATCGGATCGCCAGCGCGATCCGCTGGGCCGGGGCGCCGGCCGAGACGATCTGGCGCAGCCGCGACCCTTGCGGGCCGGCCAGCAAGCGGTAGGTGATCTCACGGAGCACGAGCGGCGCCAGAGCCGCAACGTCCCGCGGAGAATCGAGGAGGGCCACTAGGCGAGCGACGGCGTCCAGCAGCGGCGGCTCGACCGGCGTCACGGCGATCGCTCGCACCGGCGGCCCGAGCGGCGGAGTGGTCATGCCGTCGGCCACCAGCTCGCCGACCACGGCCGGGTCCAGCGCGATGCGAGCCGCAAGATACGGGCGCGCCGGCGACGCCTCCACCACTCGGGCGGCGACGGGGAGATCCACCGACACCAGGAGCGACTGGGCGGGGTCGAGTCGGTACGTCTCGTCCGCGAGAATCACTTCTTTCGCGCCCTGGGCGACGACGCACACGGAAGGCTCATACACGAGCGCGACGAGATCCGAGGGCGCGGAGAAGCGAGACAGCCGGAGTGCGGGCGCCGCCGTTTCGTAGGCGCCGTCCGCGGCCGTTTGCCGCTGGATGGTGGAGGCGAGTTTTGCCAGCTCGTTCGTCGCCACGATGCTGCTCCCCATCTGCTTGGCCTCTCACCAGTATACCCGCCGTGAGCGCTCGCGGTCATGCAAGTCGCCAAATCCGTGGAGGATTAGGCAATACTCCCGGACGATCGTGCTACCACTGCGTCGATGCCCCGGATTACTATTCCTTCGTCGGGCGGCGGCCGCCGGGAATCCAGCGAACCCGGCGCTCGAATTGCACAGGATCAACGCGAAGGAGGTCAGAACATGGACATCAAACGAAGCGGTTCGCGGCCCTCGGGCAAGGGCCCGGCGGATTGGTTCACTGGCGCAGTTCGGATCGATCCGCTGTTCGAGGCGCCCGATCCGGGGCGCGTCTTCGGCGGCAGCGTCACCTTCGAGCCGGGCGCCCGGACGGCGTGGCACACACATCCGCGCGGCCAGACCCTGATCGTGACGGCCGGCTGCGGCTGGGCGCAGCGCTGGGGCGGGCCGATCGAGGAAATCCGGCCCGGCGACGTGGTCTGGTTTTCGCCGGGCGAAAAGCACTGGCACGGAGCGACGCCGACGACGGCGATGACGCACATCGCCATCCAGGAAAAACTCGACGGCAAGGCGGTGGACTGGATGGAAAAGGTCAGCGACGAGCAATACCGCACGTGAATCCGGCGGCGATCCAGCGAAAGGGGTGAACCATGCCTCACGTCATCGTGAAGCTGTGGCCCGGAAAATCCGAACAGCAGAAGGCGCGACTCGCCGAAGCGATCGTTAAAGATGTAATGAAGATCTTCCATTACGGTGAAGAGTCCGTTTCGGTCGCCATGGAAGAAGTCAAACCCGAGGATTGGGCAGAGAAGGTTTATCAGCCCGACATCGTGAACAACCCGGAGCGGCTGTACAAGAAACCGGGATACGACCTATCGGAATTGCCATGAAGGCGTCCAATCAAGGAGATAAACCATGCGAGGAGCTGTTCTCTACGGCCCGCGCGACGTCCGCTTCGAGGAGCGCGAAGCCCCCCGGGTCATTGAGCCGACGGACGCCGTCATCCGCATTTCGGCCGCCTGCGTGTGCGGGTCCGACCTGTGGCCCTACCGCGGCCTCAACCCCATCGCGCAGCCGACCCCGATGGGCCAAGAGTACTGCGGCGTCGTTGAGGAGGTCGGCCGCGCGGTCCGGTCGGTCAAGCCCGGTCAGTTCGTCATCGGCTCGTTCTTTGCCTCCGACAATACCTGTCCCAATTGCGGCACCCGTGAACCTATCCATTGCGCCTCAAAGGAGAAACCAATGCAGAAGCGCAAACTTGGCAAGAGCAACCTGGAAGTGTCAGCGATCAGCCTCGGCTGCATGGGAATGAGCTTTTCCTACGGGCCGCCCAAGGACAAGCAGGAGATGATCTCTCTGCTTCGGACGGCCGTCGAGCGCGGCGTCACGTTCTTCGACACCGCCGAGGTCTACGGCCCGTTCACGAACGAAGAGCTGGTGGGCGAGGCTCTCGCCCCATTCCGCGGTCAGGTGGTGATCGCCACCAAGTTCGGGTTCGATCTCAGCGGCGCCGATCACCGGCCCGGCGCGGCGGGGCTGAACAGCCGGCCGGAACACATCAAGCAGGCCGTCGAAGGCTCGCTCCGGCGGCTCCGGGTCGAGACCATCGACCTGCTCTACCAGCACCGGGTCGATCCGAACGTGCCGATCGAAGACGTCGCAGGGGCGGTGAAGGAGCTAATCCAGGCCGGCAAGGTCAAGCACTTCGGCCTGTCCGAGGCCGGCGTGCAAACCATTCGCCGCGCCCACGCCGTCCAGCCGCTTACCGCTCTCCAGAGCGAATACTCGCTGTGGTGGAGACGCCCTGAAGCGGAGGTGATCCCGACCCTCGAGGAACTCGGGATCGGCTTCGTCCCCTACAGCCCTCTGGGAAAGGGATTTCTCACGGGGAAGATGGACGAGAAAACGACCTTCGACAGCACCGACTTCCGCAGCAACCTCCCCCGCTTCACGCCGGAGGCGCTGAAGGCGAATCAGGCCATGGTCGATCTGCTCGGCAAGATCGCCGAACGGAAAAAGGCGACGCCCGCCCAGATCGCGCTCGCCTGGCTGCTCGTCCAGAAACCGTGGATCGTCCCGATTCCGGGCACCACGAAGCTGCATCGCCTGGACGAGAACATCGGCGCGGCCGCCGTCGCACTGACGCCCGATGATCTGCGCGATATCAAGGACGCTGCCGCGAAGATTACGGTGCAAGGGGCCCGCTACCCCGAGCGGCTGGAGCAAATGACCGGCCGATGAGCGGTAAGAAATGTGCCCTCCGCTGGCTACGGCCGCGGCACCGAACCGCCGCTGTTCCGCTTGCGCCTCTCGTCCTGACGGCGCGGTCTTGCGCCTTGGCCGGTAGCCGTGATTCGGCAGGCCGCGCTCGCCGGTCGGCCGCTGCTGACCTGCCAGGAATCTGCGCCCGGCTGTACGATGCGGGGTTGGATTGGGAGCGACCTCCATCGTTCGGTCGAACCATGCTTTACGCGGATGTAGACGGCTTGAAGCGGACAGCCGAACCCAGCCTGACGGGCTGCTGCCCCGGCTGCGGTGCGCCGATGATCCCCAAGTGCGGCGCGCTTAAAGAATGGCACTGGGCACACCGGGCCGGCAGCGACTGCGATCCGTGGTCAGAGCCGACCGGGCCGTGGCATCTGTCGTGGCAGGAGCCGTTGCGGCCCGCACATGTCGAGGTGCCCATGCGCCCACACCGGGCCGACATTGTTGGCAACGGCAGGGTCGTCGTCGAACTCCAGCACTCCGGCATCAGCGCCGAGGCGATCCGCGAACGGGAGCAGTTCTACGGCAACATGGTCTGGCTGTTCGATGCAACATTCCGCTTTCGGGTAGTCCACTCCGGCGAGATGGCGTTCTTCGCTTTCGGCCGCACCAAGCACATCGACCAGTGCTGCAAGCCCGTCTTCCTCGACTTCGGCCACACCATCGTGCAGGTCGAGCGCTTCACCGACCTGTTTCCCGAATGCTCTGGGGTCGGCTACGCCCGGGATCGCAACTGGTTTGTGTCCGAGTACCTGGCCGGGTGCGTCCGCAAGGGTGCCCGGGTAGTTCCTGTATCGAGCGACGACGTGCCGAAGGCCAACCCGTGGGACCGGAAGTGCCCCTACCACGCCATGGAACATGAGACGCGGTGGATCGACCCGGCGGCCAGTTCACTGCGGGTGGTGCCGGCGCGGGCACCTTGCCTGCGGCTGAATTACGTCTGGAAGAGTGATAAGCGGCCGCTCTACCACGACATCATCGACCAATTCCCTGACCTTTCCCTCGGCTGGCAGAAGTCCGAGGTTCGAGACATGATCAACCTGCTCACGGGAATGGCCGTGATCATCGACGGCCGGCTACGGGTCATGCCCTAGAAGGCTGACAAAATGCGGGTGGAGATGACCGTCAGTGCCGCCGGCGCGCTCCTGGCGCAAGCGGATCGACACATCAAGGCCGGCCGCATTCCCGTGCTCAAAGAAACGACCAAGGCGCGGATCATTGGCCTTGCCGAGGAGTACGAACAGCAGACCTACGGCAGGGTTCTCGGTCGCCCTGCGGAGAAATCGGGCCGCCCACCATCGCTGTTCGACGCGTTGCCGCCGGACAACTGATGAGGACTGGCTGTTGCGAAAAGCAAAGCGGAAAGCAAAGGGGTCGGGTGTTTTTCTCAGCTATTCGGATCGAAAAATTCTCCAACTTTTTTCATTCTCAAGTATTCCAAGCACGGCTACTCGGTTTCCTTTCGGCAAAGTCCAAGAAGAGATCGCACGGCCCCCGCCGCGTCGGCGCGAACTGCTTCATCCTCCGGGTCCCCGAGGAACTCCGCCATCCGTCTTGTCCCCACCCCGTCAATCCCGCAGAAGTCGTTTTGCAGGATCGTGAGCGCCTGCTGCGCCGACGGGCGAGGCAATATCGGCTGCAGGCGCCGGAAGACATCTTCGATTCCGCTGCCGTAATTCTACAGCACGTAGATGAGGTCGTAGGCGTCCTTATTCTCGCCGCGGCCATGGAAGGCAAGCGCCTTCAGGACGGTAAATGCCCCGGCCTCGCACACCCACAGTTCGCGTGTAGTCTGTTCGCCGCGGATCGTTTCGCCCTCCAGGGGGAGGAGGCGCCGGTCGGCGAACGCTAGCTCCAAACCAGGCGTGATGATGGCCGCGAAGCCTTCCTCCAGGTTGCGAAGCCGACCGCCCTGGTCGCCTTCCAGCGTCGGCTGGATCAGGAAGTCGACGGTCACGGTCTGGTTGTGGGCCTCGATGCGCCACCGCTGGTTTGTCGGCTTGCCGGCGGCGTTCATGTCCCGCTCGAACCCGGCGCTGCGCAGGCGCAAGCAAAGTTCGTGGTAGTTTTGCTGGTCCAGGATGCCGATTGCCAGGCCGAGGTCCACGTCCATGGTGCCGACGTGCGGCACCCTGCCCGGCGGCAGTCGAGACGGCGGCACAAGCAGGCCCGGAACGAGCCCGCCCACGATCACGACCTCGTCGCGAAGGTCGCCGAGCTTCGTGGCTAGGTAAAGACTGGCAGCACGCACCAGCTCTACCGCCGCCGGCGAATACCCGGCCGCAATCGTGGGTTTACGATCCATGGCGCCCCCAGTTCAGGAGTTTGCGGCGAAGCTCGGCGGCCGCGTCCTTCGACCGTTCCGGCTGCCCCTTTAGGTCCAGGTAGGTCTGGATGGGACTCACGCACCGGACGGCGTCCTGCTCCTGGCTGCCGTGAAACACGCCCTCGTCATCCGGAAGGACGAGCCACAGGTTGGCGCCTTTCGGTTCGTCCGAAAAGTCGAGCGCTTTCAGCAAGGAGCGGGGCGGCATGGGAGACAGATACACGGTCGCCAACCGGAAAGCGGCGAAGCGGGTGTAAAGCCAGGCCGCGCCCAGGCCGGTCACCGCCCAATCCACATTTTCTTGGCCGACCGCTTGGGCAACGCGCTGGATCAGCTCGTCCCCGGACCGGGCCGCCACGTGTCCTTTGATTATGCGGTGGCGGCTAAAGTCGTAGGAGTCGTGCCAGGCATCCAGCAAGAGGTCCGGGTCGCGCGGTCGGACCGCTCCCGCCTCATTCGTTTCGAGGTACTGCTCCTGCCCGAGGCGGCGAACGATCTTGCTGACGTACCCGGCTTCCAGCTCAGTTGCACGGACCAGGGCGACCTGGGCCTGGAACTGGTGTGGGTGGAGCAGGAGCTGGCGGGCGACCCGTGAACTTTTGGGAGCGAAGGCGTTGGGCGGCCGGCCCCGATCCAGGTACTTGTTCGGCCGGCCCTCGACCCGAACGTGGAGCCCGGGCGCAACGATCTTGGCGTTGCCGGACAGGTCGAGCCAGGACACCCCCGCCTGATCGCAAAGCTGCCGGCCCACCTCGCCCATGTAAGGGACGACGAGGAGCGGGAGTCCGGCGACGGCGGCCGCCTGGGCATACTGTTGGAGTTGTTCTATCCCCACGGCCACAATGCTGGCCTGTGCGTTGCTCTTGTACTCACCCAGGAAAAGGTGATCAGGGGTTGAAATGTAGAAATCGACCTTCTGCCGAGGATCGGTCGCGTCCACCTTGATTGCCTTCGGTGGGCCGCCGAGCAAGTCGGCCAGAATGGCTGCTATTTCCGAAATGGCTTGTTTCTCGTCCGGCGGCTTCATGCTTGACTAAAATAGCAGACTTGAACAATTTTTCAAGCCGTCTGTTTTAGTAAACCATCAGGA
>DATKHW010000416.1:0-7952 GCA_035546275.1 Gemmataceae bacterium | reverse complement strand
GCCGAAGTCGCGGTGCAGCTCAAGCACCAACCGATCCAGTTCAAACAGGGCCCTTCGTCGGGCGACCGCGGCGGCAAGCCCGGCCGTCTCCTTCATCTGGCTCGCCTCGGCTACGTCCTTGTCGGCCTTTTGCAGCGCTTCGTCGATGGCCGCCTCGTACTCTGCGAGCTTGTCGGCCAGCGGTCCTCGAAGCTGCAGGTGCGCCTTGTAATTGCTGTTTTGGAGCGCCAGGTCCAGCACCTGCTGTTGCAGCGGTTGGTAGTCGTCCCAGCTGTGGTTGAAGTCCTGAATCGCCTGGCGATCCTCGGCGGACGGGGACTGCTCGATCAAGGCGGCCAGCTTCTGCCGATCCTGGTCGATTTCCTGGCTGACCTGACGCGCCTTCCCGACATACACCTCGGAAGGCTTGTCCTCCACTTCCAGGATGGCGTCCAGTTCGTAGCGGCGCATGTTCAGCAATGCGTAGCGCATCTGGGAGCAGAGGTCGGCTTCCTTCGAGGTCACGTCGACCATATGTTGCAGCCGCGCGTTCACGGCAACGAGCTGGTATAAGCCGACGGCCGCGACCATGACGATGGTCGCCGCCATGACGCCGACGAGCAGGCCCAGCTTGGTCCGCAGGCGCAAATTGTTCATGATGCCGTCTCCGTCACAGGGGAAACCGTCGCGCGGCGGACCGCCGTCAGCGACTTCTCGACGGCCGGCAAAATCTTGCCGGCGTCGAGCAGGGAGATCAATTCGCCCTCGAATTTGCCGACCCCGCACACCAAACCGTCCGAGGCGGAATCGGCTTCGCTAAGTCGGCTGCCTTCGATTTGGTCGGGCCGCAGCGCGGCCACGCCGGCGACGCGGTCGGTCAGCACGCCGAAGGGGTCGCCAAGGACTGCTTTGAATACCACCAGTCGCGTGTCGGCGGTGCAATCCGTCGCCCCCAGGTTCAGCAGTCGTTTGAGATCCAGAACCAGATGAATCTGACCGCGCAGGTTGGCGTAGCCGCGAACGGCGTCCGGCGCCTGGGGCAGCGGCGTCAGCGGCGGCGGCAGGTTGACCGACTGGACCAGCGTGGCGTCGAGACCGAAAAGCCCTTCGCCGAGGTGGAAAGTACAAAAAGACCGCGCCGGTGCAGGCCCGACGGCGGCCGGCGGAAGCGGCGTCATGGCGGACCTCCCGGCGCCCGCTCTTTCAGCAGCGCCGCCGCCGCGCCGAGGAAGCGCTCGCGGTCCAGCTTGGCCTCATGCCGGTCGAAGCCGCAGGCCAGCGCCTTTTCCCGATCGGTCGGACTGTCCAGCGTCGTCAGCGCCAGGAGCGGCAGGGCCTTGCCGTCCGGCCGCCGTCGCACCGCCCGCGCAAATTCGAAGCCGTCCATGACGGGCATTTCCACGTCCGACACCACCAGGTCGAAGGTCGCCGCGTCCAGTTTTTGCAAACCGTCCAGGCCGTGGACGGCGGTTTCCACCGCATAGCCGGCCGTTTCCAGGTAGCCGCGCACCACCTCACGGAAAAACTGGGTGTCCTCCACGAGCAGCACGCGGCGTTGCATGGCCAGCTGATGGACCTCCTTCGCCGGCTCGCGCCGGCCGTTCGTCGCGCCCAGCTCCGCCAGCCGCGGCACGTCCAGAAACAGCGTCAGGCGCCCGCGGACCACGGCCGAACCGAGCAGGCCGTCGGCGCGGCAGGCCTCGCGGTGCAGTTCGACCGGCAGCTCGTCCGAGTCGATCACTTCCGACAGAAGCAAACCCACCGGCTGCCGCGACGTCTTGGGCAACAGCAGGAACATCTCCGGCCGATCCGCGCCCGCTGAAACCGGCAGCATCCGATCGAGTCGCAGCACGGCCGTCGGCACGCCGTCCACCGTGAGGAACTCGCGGTCGCCGATCCGTTCCACATGGTCCATGCGGACGCGCTCCACGCGGCGAATGAGGGCCAGCGGCGCGGCGAACTGCTCGCGCGGACCGTGGCGGAACAGCAGCACCGATTGCTTCTCTGCGGACGGTTCGCCGCCATGGGCGACCAGAGCGGTTTCATCGTCCGGATCGAAGCGAACGCCGGCGTGCCGGGCGACGCCTTCGACGCTGAGGATGAGAGCGACGCGGCCGTCGCCGAGAATGGTCGCGCCGGAGAAGCAGCTCAGCGGCTGGACGACCGCATGCATTGGCTTGACGACGATTTCCTCCGTGGTCAGGATGTCATCGACGATCAACCCGAAGCGCCGCGAACCCACTTTCACCACAGCAAAGTAGACAGGAGTCAGGGGACAGGGGTCAGGGGTCAACGAGGAATCGCCATTCCCCTGACTCCTGATCCCCGACTCCTGTCCCCTGACCGCCGACCCCTGACTCCTGTACTTTCGGAGGATTTCCGCCCGCGTCGCCGCGCAGAACGGCGCCGGCCGGCCCAGCACCTCCTCCAGCCGCACCAGCGGCAGCAGCCGATCGCGGCGGCGCACCACCTCCTGATCGAACGTGTATTCCACCCGCGTCCGCGATTGGCCGGGATACAGACAAACTAGCTCCTCCAAGTCCTTTTGCGGCAGGGCGTAGCGCTGGCCGCCGCCGCCGACGATGAGGCACGGGATAATGGCGAGGGTCAGCGGCAGGCGCAGCGTGAAAGCCGTGCCGCGCCCCGGTTCCGACTCGATTTCGAGGACGCCGCCGAGCCGGTCCAGGTTGGTTTTGACCACGTCCATACCGACGCCGCGGCCTGACAGGTCCGTCACCTCCGCGGCGGTCGAGAAACCGGGCAGCAGGATCAGCCCCAGCACGTCGCGCGTGCCGAGGCGCGCCAGCTCCTCCTTGGTCCGCAGCCCTTGCAGCAGCGCCTTGCGGCGAATCTTCTCCGGATTGAGTCCGCGACCGTCGTCGCGCACTTCTATGTATATCTGCCCGCCCAGGTGCCGGGCGCCGAGAGAGACGCGCCCTGCCGCCGGCTTGCCAACCCGCTCGCGCTCCGCCGGCGGTTCGACGCCGTGGTCGCAGCAGTTGCGGACCAGATGCGTCAGCGGGTCCGACATGGATTCCAGGATCGTCTTATCCAGCTCCACCTCCGCGCCGGACAACTCCAGCTCGATCTGCTTGCCCAGCTGCTTGGCCAGGTCGCGGACCATGCGCGTGAAGCGATTGAAGAGATTGCCGACCGGCTGCATCCGCGTTCGCAGGACGACTTCTTGCAGCTCGCCGGTGACCGCGTCGAGGCGCTGGACGATCGGCCGCATTCCAGCGTCGGCGGCGTGGGGCGACCGCAGCGCCTGGTTGCGCACCAGCACCAGCTCCCCCGCCAGCGTCATGAGCTGATCGACGAGGCCGACGGGAATGCGGATGCTCTCGGCGGCCTCGGCGGGGCGCGCCGGCTTAGCCGGCTTGCCGGAGGCGTCCGCGCCCGGAGGCGGGAGCGCGGGCGGCGGCGGCGCGGGCGCCGGCGCGGATTCCAAAAGGACGACCTCCGCCCCCGGCAAGTCAAGAGTGAGGCGAAAGGGTTCCAGCGCGAGCGCCGCCGAAACAACGGCCCGATACCAAACGGGGACGGCCGGGAGTCCGGCGGCGAGGTCGGCGTCGGCCACGTCGATGCCGGCGTCGAGCAGAGCGCCCGCCCTCTGCACGCGCTGAATCACCGCCAGCGGCGTCAGGCCGTGCCGCCGCCGTTGCTCCGCCAGATCGACGCGCACGCCGTAAAGAAAATCGTGTTCCCGCGGCCGTTCCGCGAGGGGCGTCTCAGTCACGGCATAAGGGGGCGACCTACTGGCAGCCTGCGGAACAAGCGCCCCCGCCGGTTGGGCCGGCGCCAGGGCGCGCAAGCGGGCCAGCGGGGCACTGACATCGGCGTCGTTGCTGCGCTCCACGTCGTCGAGCAGGACCTGGATGCGGTCGGCGCCGGCGAGCAGAGCGTCGATCACCGCGGCGGAAGGCGCCGCATTGTCCGACCGCAAATGGTCGAGAACGGTTTCCATGGCATGGGCGAGTTCCTCGATGGTCTGCCGGCCAAAGAAGCCGGCGCCGCCCTTGACGGAGTGAACCGCTCGAAAAAGGCGGTCAATGCGGTAGCGGGCCGAGTCGTCCTTGCGCTGCTCCAGCGCTAACAGATCGTCGCCGATGTTGGCCAGGTGCTCCTTGGCCTCGCTGACGAACTCGTACATCAGAGTGCGCTCGGCCGGCATGGTCAGCGGCCCTCGTCGGCGGCAGGGAACGTCTGATCCAGCCGCGTCAAGCGCAGCAACGTGCGGATGGCGGCGACGGCGTTCATGGTCTGAAAGGTGATCGGCGGCCGGCGGCCGGACGCGGCGCGGGCGGCAAGAGCCAGCACGGCCAGGCCGTCGGGACCGATCTCGCCGACGGCGCCAAAATCGAGACGTACGATCGGGGCGCCCTTGCCGAGGGCCTCGGCCAGGCGGACGCGGAACGCCTCTGCTTCCGCGCCTTCCAGATCGCCGGCGGCCCGTACAGTTGACGGCCCCGTTTCGACGACGGCGACCGGCGCCCGCGGCGCCGGCCGAGCGGTCCGCAGCGCCGCAATGTCGTCGAGCAGCGGCCGCAGGGTTTCCTCCGTTGGAGCGCCGGCCGTCGGCCCGCCGCCCGCCGGCGCGATTTTGACCAACGCATCCACGCCGCGGAGCAGCACATCCACGGCGTCGCTGGACAGCGTGACGGCGCCCTTCTGCGCGGCGACGAAATAATCTTCCAGTGAATGCGCAACCTGCACGGCCGCATCGACGCCGACGATCCGGGCCGCCCCCTTGATCGAATGGGCGGCGCGCATCAGCGCCTCCAGCCGCTTTGGCTGATTGGGGTCCTTTTCCAGCGCCAGCAGTCCTTCGCTCAGGGCCGGGAGGTGAACGTCGATTTCCGCGCGGAACAAATCCAACAGCGCGGGGTCCGGCGCAGACTTGCGGCTCACGGGCGCCTCGGGTTCAGGGATGACCGACTTTGCTCCTACACAGTTTAACGACCGGCCCAACCGCCCGACCAGCGAAAAAAGCCGCGGCCGCCCTGTTCCTGTTCGTCGGCGGCCCGATAATACTCTCCGACGCGCCCCTGCCGCCTCTCCGGGAGCCGAACATGAGCGCTGCCGATGCGCCTGCGGCCGGGTCTGGAAGCCCTGCCGCCACGAGGAGTCCGGTGACGGTGCTGCTGGTGGACGACCAGGCGATCGTCGGCGAAGCCGTCCGCCGCATGTTGGCCGGCGAGTCGGACATTCGGTTCCATTTCTGCTCGGACCCCACCAAGGCGATCGAACAGGCCGACGCCGTCCAACCGACGGTCATCCTGCAAGACCTCGTCATGCCCGAAGTGGACGGCCTGACGCTGGTGAAGTTTTATCGCAAGAACCCGGCGACGCGGGAGGTGCCGCTCATCGTCCTTTCGACCAAGGAGGAGCCGGAAACCAAGGCCGACGCCTTCGCCGTCGGAGCCAACGATTATCTGGTCAAGCTGCCCGACAAGGTGGAGCTGATCGCCCGCATCCGCTATCACTCGCGGGGCTACATCGCGCAGCTGGAACGAAACGAGGCCTACCGCAAGCTGGCTGAGAGCCAGGCGATGCTGGCCCAGGAAGTGGCGGAGGCGGCGAAATACGTCGCGTCGCTGTTGCCGCAGCCGCTGACGAAGGGCGCCGTCCAGGTGGAATGGCGTTTCATTCCCTCGACGCAGCTGGGCGGCGACTCGTTCGGCTACCACCGGCTCGACGCCGATCATTTCGCCTTCTACCTGCTGGACGTGAGCGGCCACGGCGTCGGCGCCTCGCTGCTGTCGGTGTCGGCGATGAACGTGCTGACCGCGCAGACGCTGCCCGGCGTTGATTTCCGCGATCCCGGTCAGGTCCTGGCCGGCCTCAACAACGCCTTTCCGATGGATCGGCACAACGGCAAGTATTTCACCATTTGGTATGGCGTTTATCAGCAGAGCCAGCGCCGCCTGACCTGGGCGGGCGGCGCCCATCCAGCAGCGCTGATGCTTACAGGACCGGATGCGGCCGGCGCTGTCATGAAGCCGTTAGAGTCGCAGGGCGGCATCATCGGCCTGATGGAGGACATGCCTTTTGAGAGCAGCGCCTGCGACCTCGGCCCGTTCGCCGAATTGCTGCTGTTCAGCGACGGCGTTTACGAGATTGCGCAGCCAAGCGGCGAGATGTGGACTTTCGACAAGTTTGCAGCGTTCGCGGCCGCACAGCCGCCGGGCGCCGGCCGCATCGACCGGCTGCTGACGGAGGCGCGCCGGCTGCACGGGTCCGACGTTTTGGGGGACGATTTCTCGATGGTCCGGATCGTCTTCTAAAAGCCGCCTTCGGCATAGGTGGCCAATGCAAGGAGCAGCCGCGACGTTAGGCGTCGGATGAAGGGCTTGGCTGGGTTCTTGCCAGAAATGCCACACGCACGGTACAATAACCGCTCGTCGCTGGGATAGGTTCCTTCGATTCGGAGAGGTGGCCGAGCGGCCGAAGGCGCGGCACTGGAAATGCCGTGTGGCAGAAATGTCACCGCGGGTTCGAATCCCGCCCTCTCCGCTCCACTGGAGGCGCTCGCCGTAAAGCGGCGAGCGCATTGCTTTTTGTGGAAGCGCTCGGGATTGGCACACCGGTTTGTGCCAAAACTGGGTCAATCGCCTGCAGCGGGTGGGTCACGATATCCTTCCACGTCTCTCCGTTATCTGCCGGCCGCCCTGGCTGCCTCCTCTGGTTGAGGAATGTGTTGCGGCCCGGCACTGCACCGCGCCGGACCCAACACTGCCTTCTCCAATCACATACCGGTTTCCGGCGTCGCCGGGCTCAACAGGTTCGCCTCGCTTGCCCTTTCACTTTGCTCGGCGGGCGTCCAGCTGAGTGGTCCGGCTTGCGCCATCCTCCTTCTGCCCGCTTCCTGCGGGGCCTTGCGGCGTAGGCAGCTGGTCCATATAGGGGATCTTGTCCATGAGCCTGCGGGCTTCCTCCTGCCGAAGGTGATAGTAGCGCCGTATCATTTTGCTGTCCCGGCGCCCCAGCCAGGACATCAGCATCTTTCCGGTACGCCGTTGTCCGCCGAAACCGACCAGAAAAAGTGGCGGAAACTGTGCTGGCGCCCCGCCACGATCCCTGGTTCATCGCCGTCCGCCGGGAATTTCTCGGCCAATGGCAGCAGCACGTCCCGCCTGATATTTCAGGCGATTGTATGCGGTAGATTTACGGCGCGCGGACGATGGGTGACGGTTCCTGGCCCGCTGGCCTCAGAGAGCCTGGCGCACGCAAGTCGGCGTGGGAGGAGAACTGGCGGAAGCGACGCGGAGTAACCGGGCGAAGCTAACTGTCTCTGGCCATCCGGCCCGATTGCCGGTCATTTCCCCGACGCGCCCGGCTCAGGCCGCGCCGGCGCCCGGCAAGCGCAGCGCCCTGGGCGCCGCGGCCCGGGTGTCGGCCAAGGCCGGTGCGGCGATGACCTGTCCGAAGATGATCGCCGCGATGGCCGCCCAGGGCTATTGGACCGGCCCGGGCGGCAAGACACCGGCAGCGACTCTGCATAGCGCCATCCTCAAGGAAATCCAAACCAAGGGGGCGCAGTCGCGCTCCACCAAAACCGAACGAGGCAAGTTCGGTCTAGCCGCGTGCGGGTGGGGCGCCGCCTCGGCCCACACGTCGCCAGGGAGGCCCCCGCGGTTCGGGGGCCTTTCGGCGTTAGGATAGGACCGCCGCCCGCCGGCAGGATTTCCGTTCATCACCTATGCATCGACGGGCGGTCGTTGGGTTGAGCTAGGTTTAAACCCCCTGCGGCAGTTTCGGAGAACGGCTTCGCGGTCGCCAATCAGAATCTCGCCGAGGCCGTCTCCCAGGACATCCGCCTCACCGGGAGTGTGGCGGTCGGGTTTAGATTGGGTCGTCATTTTCGGCCTCGCCGGAGCGCGTCGCTGAAAGTCCCAGCTCGCGGATCTTCAGGCGCAGAGTGGCGCGGGCGATCCCGAGCAACATGGCGGCCTGCTGCTGGCTGCCGCCCGCGA
>DATKHW010000415.1:0-2288 GCA_035546275.1 Gemmataceae bacterium | reverse complement strand
ATCCGAAGGCGTTCGCTGCATCCCCGCGGAATAACTTCATCGACGATCTGGATTTGAAGAAACTCGCAAGTCTCCACATTCCGCCGTCGCCGCCGTGCGACGACAGCGAATTCATCCGACGCGCCTACCTCGACGCAGCCGGAATCTTGCCGACGCCGGAGGAAGTCAAGAAGTTCCTCGCCGACCCGTCGCAGGACAGGCGCGCCAAGCTGATCGACGCCCTGCTGGAGCGGCCGGAATACGTCGATTACTGGGCGCACAAATGGTCGGACATGCTGCTCATCAGCACCCGCCGACTGCCGCAGCCGGCCGTGTGGGCGTTCTACGAAGACGTGCGGCGGAGTGTGGCCGACGACGAGCCGTGGGACCGCTTCGCCCGGCACGTCGTCACCGCCAGCGGCAGCACGCTGGACAATGGCGCCGCCAACTACTTCGTCATCCACAAGGACGTGAGCGACCTGGCCGAGGCGACGGCCGTCACGTTCATGGGCATGTCCATCACCTGCTGCCGCTGCCACAACCACCCGCTGGAGAAATGGACGCAGGACCAATACTGGAGTTATGCCAACCTCTTTTCGCGCGTCGGCCTGAAGAACGGCGAGCGCGCCGGCGAGGTGTTCGTGCAATCACTGCCGGACGGCGAGGCGTTGCACCTGCGGCGCGGAATCGCCATGCCGCCGACGCCGCTGGACGGCAAGCCGCTGCCGCTGGATTCAATGATCGACCGCCGGCAGTATTTCGCCGACTGGCTGACGGGCCCGGACAATCCGTATTTCGCCAAGGCGTTGGTCAACCGCGTCTGGCGCAACTTCATGGGCCGCGGCCTGGTCGAGGCGGAGGACGACCTGCGCCAGACCAACCCGCCGACCAACCCGGAATTGCTCGACGCCCTGGCCGCGGACTTCATCAAGCACAATTACGACGTGAAATACCTCGTTCGTCTGGTCATGAATTCGGCGGCCTATCAGCGTTCATCGAAGGCGGTCGCCGGAAATGAATCGGATGATCGCTTCTACTCGCATTATCTCGTCCGTCGGCTGCCGGCCGAGGTGCTGCTGGACGCCTACTCACAGGCAGCCGACGTGCCGACGCCGTTTACCAAGCTGGACACGGCGGCCGGCGACTCGACGACGGACTACAACGGCTATCCGCTGGGGACGCGAGCGACGCAGCTGCCGGATTCGCTGGTGGCGTCGCGGTTTTTGGAGGCGTTCGGCCGGCCGGAGCGCGTGGCGGTCTGCTCCTGCGAGCGGCAAGACGACACCAGCGTCGGCCAGGCGCTGCACGTCAACAACGGCCAGACGCTCAACGACAAGCTGCGCGACCCGAAGGGCCGCGTGGCGGCATGGGTCAAGGAGAACGTGTCGGACGACGAGGCGGTGCGGCGGCTGTACCTGCTGGCGCTGTGCCGCGAGCCGACGGCGGCCGAGGCGAAGAAGTTCCACGACCTGCTGGCGGAGTCGGCGGCGGATGGCAAGACGACGCGGGCCGAGGCGCTGCAGGACCTGTTCTGGGCGGTGCTGGCGTCGAAGGAGTTTGTGTTCAACCATTGAGCCAGCCCGCGGCTTGCTGGAGCGCGTTGGGACCCGATACCCTGCTTTTGGGTACTTAACCTTCAACGATTCATGGAGCGCTCGACCCATATCGATGCGTCGGCGCGACCATCAGGAATACCTTCTATGACCGCGGATAATTTTGATCGTGTTCTCGAAGGACTGAAACAATACTCGCCTTTCCGTGTGTTTACGGTGGAGCTAATCGGCGGCCGCCGGTTTGAGATTGACCATCCTGGAGCGCTCGTCGTGCGGGACGGGGTGGCTGTGTTCATCGCGCCTGGGGGCGTCCCGATTTGGTTCGACCATGAAAGCGTCGGTCAGATCGTCGGAGCGGAGGCCACGTAATGAGAACCCGCTACCTCTTCATTTTGGCCATCCTTGTGGCGTCCCCGGCCGCGTTCGCCGCCGAACCGCCCAGCTATTCCAAGCAAATCCGCCCCTTCCTCGCGCGCTATTGTTCCGAATGCCACAACGCCAAGGAATTCAAGGGCGGCCTCAACCTGGAGTCCTACGCCGCGCTGATGGAAGGCGGCTTGCACGGCCCCGTCCTCGTCGCCGGCAAGGCCGACGACAGCCGCATCGTCGGCCAGGTCGAGGGCAAGATGAAACCGACCATGCCGCCGAAGAAGGCGACGCGCCGGCCGATGCCCGAGGAGGTCGCCGTCCTGCGGGCCTGGATCGACGCCGGGGCCGCGGACGACGGCGGTTCGACGATTATCGCCTTGCCGGACC
>DATKHW010000414.1:0-14081 GCA_035546275.1 Gemmataceae bacterium | reverse complement strand
TTCGTCTTCCACTTCCCGCCCGGCGCGCCGCTGCTGCCGGATGCCGTGATGACCGAGGACGCCCCCTGGCTGGCTGGCTTGCTGCGGCTGGAGGAGCAGCCGCTCAGTGAACAGGAATCGGCCGAGGCGCTACGGTTGACGCTGCGCTACGGCGAGAAAGACCTCTTCGTCCCCGACTGGGCGGCTTGCGTGCTGCTGGACGAGGAGTCGGAGTGTTCAGAGACCCTGCAAGTCATCGAGTTCGCCAATCTGCAATTGCTCGAATACCGTCACATCGACGGCCGGCTCGACGCCGACCTGGGCCGGGCGTCGGCGTTGATCGAGCGGGCCTCGCGGTCGCGCCTTCCCTTCTGGCATGGGCCGCAGGCGCCGCTGCGGGTCCTCGGCCAGCTGCGCGTGGAGGCGACCGGGTTGTTCGAGCGGACTGGTAACGTGCTGAAACTGGTCGGCGACCCGTACCTGGCGCGCGTCTACCGCCTGCTGGCGACGCGCTTCCACCTGCGCGAATGGGAGCGGACCATCCAGCGAAAGCTGGACGTGATCGAGGACGTCTACCAGGTCGTCTCGGATCAGACCACGACGTTTCGGACGGAATTCCTGGAAGTGATCGTAATCATCCTCATCGTCGTCGAGATCGTGCTGGCGCTGATTCACCACTGACGACGGCCAACACGGCAGATCCTGCGCATTCCACAGGCGGCGGATCGTTTTTTCCAGCTTAACTCCTGGGCCGCGCCGGGCGCCGCGCAGAAAAGGGGCTATGTTAGGAACGCGACGCGTGCCGTTTTCACGGCGCCCTAGCCTTTAGAATTGCCGCAGGAGGCAGGAAATAAATGCGCACTATTCGCTCCATCGCCGCCGGGGTCGCGGCGGTTGTCGCGTTTTGGGCCGGATCGGTGAACGCCGCCCGCGCCGACCTCTTCATCGGTTGGTGGGGCTACGACCAGCAATTGCAGCCCGGCGCCGTGATCCCAGGCGACGGCGAACCGTTTTCGCATCGCTACGGCTTTTATGCCGGGCCGAGTCTCTACGTCGGCGGCGATTACAACCATTTCGTATACATGGATTATTTGGATCGGCTCGATCGGGCGCAGAAGTTCGGCTATCGGATTCCAGATCCGCCGGCGTTCTTGTACCAGCCGCGCTGCCGGCCGTGTGGGCGGTTACAAGGAACGGCCCCGTTACGGACCGGCGGCGGCCTTCGCCAGCGCGGCCAAACCAGCATCCAGTGCGTTAACTGCCGGTTCGTGGTCCGCGATCTGATGCTGCCGCGCCAGGAACGTCGGCCGATGGTACGTCAGCCAGACCTTGCCCGCCGCATCTTCCCAGACTAGAACGCGCAGCGGCAAGTCGAGGCCGATGGTCTGACGGCTCTGTATCAGCGACGTGCCCACCTGCGGATTGCCGAATATCAGCACCTGCGTCGGCCGGAGCGTCATTCCCACCTTGGCCGCCCCCGCGGCGTGGTCGATGTGGGCGAACGCCTGGATTCCTTTTTGCGCCAGCAATGATTTCAGGCGTTCGATCGTCTCGGCCACTCCGTGCGCACAAGCCAGCGTCGTCAGGTCGGCGTCGGCAGCGTCACTTGAACTCATGATCAACTCCCTTCCTGGTAATGCTTATCCCCAGAAACGCGCGGGCCGCGATAATTAACGCGCCGGCCGCGTGCCGGCGCCGGCCGGCCGAAAACCGCGGTGCAGGCCGGACAGCGCATCGAGGGCGTCGAGCAATTGCTGAATGAGAGCGTCACTGGGCGCAGGAACGGCGACAGGATTACTGGCCATGCGTTCCTCCTTGGAACGCGGAGCATCCCTGCAACGATGTGCGGCCAACCAATGCCATGTGGATGGATTATACGAATCGGCGTGCGCAGGGGCGGAGCCTCGTGGGCCAGTTTGGGACGCCCGTGCCGGCTGTCGGTTCGCTTCTCGCCGGCTCTGTTCCTACAATTCCACTTAGCCGCACCGTGTTGACGAGCCGATTATGCTCGCCGTTTCCGCCGCACAAACCGTCGTCCTGGGACACGCCCGATCGCTGCCGGCCGAATCCGCCGCCCTTAGCCCCGCCCTTCTCGGCGCGGTCCTGGCGGAGGAAGTGACCAGCGACCTCGACGTGCCGCCTTATGACAAGTCGATGATGGACGGGTACGCCGTCCGCAGCGCCGATCTGGTGGGCGGTCGCGGCGAGCTGACTGTCGTCGAGGAAGTCCTGGCCGGACAAACGCCGCGTCTATCGGTCGGCGCAGGCCAAGCAACGCGCATCATGACCGGCGCCCCGCTGCCTGCCGGCGCCGATGCGGTGGTCATGGTGGAGCGGACGCAAGCCCGCGACGACCGCGTCCATATCGACGACCCATCGGTACAGCCTGGCCGCAATATCGTCACGCGCGGTCGGGAGATGCGCTGCGGCGAGGTGGTCCTGCGCGCCGGCGCCGTGGTGCGGCCGCAGGAGATCGGTCTGCTCGCCACGGTCGGCCGAGCGAGGGCGTCGGTGATCCCGTCGCCGCGCGTCGCCGTCCTATCGACCGGCGATGAAGTGGTCGAACCGGCGGAGACGCCGGGACCAGGGCAGATTCGCAACAGCAACGGACCGATGCTTCTCGCGCAGGCCGCCCGCGCCGGAGGTCGGATGCACTATCTTGGCATTGCGCGGGATCGGCTCGACAGTCTCCGACCGCTGGTCGAGATGGGGCTGCAAGCCGACGTCCTGCTGCTGTCGGGCGGCGTCTCGGCCGGCAAGCTGGACCTGACGCCCGGCGTTCTGCAAGACGCCGGAGTGGTCGCTCGTTTCCACAAAGTGGAGATGAAACCGGGGAAACCGGTGCTGTTTGGGACGCGCGATCGCTCCGGCGGAGCGCCGCCGACCCTTGTGTTCGGCCTGCCAGGCAACCCGGTCAGCTCGTTTGTTTGCTTTGAGCTATTCGTGGGGCCGGCGATCCGGCGGCTGCGTGGCTTGCCTGATTCCGACCCGACGGCGTCCGCTGTCCTCGTCGAGGACTTTACGTTCCGCACCGACCGACCGACGTATCACCCTGCTCGGCTGGAAATCAGCGGCGACGCTTGGCGCGTGCGGGCCGTGCCGTGGTTCGGCTCAGCCGACCTGCGAGGTTTGCTGGACATGGATGCGCTGGTGGTGTTCCCACCTGGCGACCACAGGCACGCGGCCGGAACGCGGCTAACGGTGGTGCGGCTGGAGGACGGGAGGCTTTGATCGGCGGACCGTCGTCTGCTGGAAGATTTGGCCTACACGGGAGACCTATGATGACGATGAAATCGCTGACTTGGGCGGTCATTCTGGCCGTCGTGCTGCTGACCGGGCTGTCGGCTCTCGCCGCGCCTGAGCCGGACAAGAAGGAACCGCCGGCGAAACCAAAAACGCCGGACGGGACGGCGACCATGCTCGACCTGGAGTATGGGCCGCACGGCGTCGGCAATCGGCTGGACTTGTACGTGCCGAAGGCCGACGCTCCCGTCCCGGTGGTGATCTGGATTCACGGCGGCGGCTGGGAGGCCGGCAGCAAGGAGAACCCGCCGGCCCTACAGGGTTTGCTGAGCAAGGACTACGCGGTGGCGTCCATCAATTATCGCCTCAGCCAGGAGGCCAAGTATCCCGCGCAGATCGAAGACTGCAAGGCGGCCGTGCGCTACCTTCGGGCCAACGCCAAAAAATATAATCTCGATCCGGACCACTTCGGCGTGTTCGGCGCGTCGGCAGGCGGCCATCTCGTCGCGCTGCTCGGCACAACCGCCGGCGTCAAGGAGTTGGAAGGCGACGGCCCGAATAAGGATGTTTCCAGCGCGGTGCAATGCGTCGTCGATTGGTTCGGCCCAACGGACATGCTGCAAATGAAGGCCCAGGCGGACGAGAAGCTCAAGCCGGCTTTCGACGCCGACTCAGCCGACGGCCCCGTGGGCCATTTGTTCGGCGGCCCGGTCCAAGAAAAAAAGGAGCTAGCCGAAAGAGCCAATCCAATCCATTACATCACGAAGGACGCGGCGCCCTTCCTCATCATGCACGGCGACAAGGACAACATCGTGCCGCTGGGCCAGAGCAAAATCCTGGACGACGCGCTGAAGGCCGCCAAGGTGGAGTCCACGCTGGTGGTGGTCGAAGGGGACGGCCACGGCGGGCCGCATTTCGCTTCGCCAGAGAACCTGAAAAAGATCCAGGACTTCCTCGACCAGCATCTCAAGCCGGCCAAGAGCAGTCCGCCGAAGTGAGGATTGCAACACTGGTCCGGGGACGCGCCCCGCCGCCAGCCGGCGGGGCTTGGCATGCCTGCTTGAAATGCCGGAGCCGATGTGGTCCAGTCCTGCAGGCGCCCACACGGAGCATCCGCCATGAACCAAATACCCTGTCCCAACCGCGGTGAGCTGCTGACGTGCAGGGAAGAGGGGATTGACCGGAAAATGCACTGCCCGCGGTGTCGAGTGCTGTTGCGACTCGACGTGGAACCCGGTGCCCAGCGGGGCTGCGCCATGCCGAGACAGCGCATTCCACTTCGCCTGGCGCTTGTTGTTGCTGTGTTTCTGGCCGGCCTGGGAATTGGCTTTCAGTGGGGGGCGCACGTTAGCCGATCTGCGCCGAATAACGGCATTTCAGCCACATCGGTCGGCTTTTTTGGCGCCTCGAATACCGTGATCGTTGATGAGCCAGCGACGCCAAAACCAACTCACCCGGCGGCCCGCGATCACTAAGAGGCAATTACAAAAAGGCGGCTGGAACTCTAAAATCACAGTTCCAGCCGCCTTTTTGTGAGTGCCTCTAAGCCGTCACGGCCGTGCCAGATCGTTGAGGTCGGCGTAACGCAGCGATCCCTGGAATTTCACGCCGATGATGAAGAAGTCGTCACTGGTCGGCATGCACCAGACAACCGTACCCATCTTCCGAATCGGCCGCCGGTGGATGACGCCCTCCAAGTTGACTTCCAACTCCTCGCCGGGCCGGAATTCAACTTTGACCACCATCGCGGCGCCGGTTTCGGAGACGTCCAACGCGGAGACAGCCATATTGGGGCCCAGGCCCATCGGCCCGCGATAGCAGCGGATTTTCGTGCTGCCCTTCGGCGGTCGCCGCCGCGAAGCGCGCCGATTGACTCGGTACTCAACCTTAGACATGTTCCCCCGCCTCCCAATCGAACATAGCCCGCAATTCGCGGCGATGCAAACGGCCGCAGCAGCGGGTTGAGGGAGCACGCGCAGCGCACCGAAGCGCCGAGACGCCAGCCCCTCAGGAGGCGACTTTCCACCGCAGCACGGTCAGCGACAGCGGAGGAAATCGATAAGTGAAGCGCGGTCCATCCGTTCCGAACATCGAGGCCGCCGGGGAAACTCGCTCGGGATCGCCGAAGCCGTTCGTCACATCCGGCTCGCCCGCCTTTTGCCGATCCGCCAAGGTCCACACAGCGATTTCCTGGCCCTTGTCGCCGAAGGCCGAGAAGTCAAGCGGTCGTGCGACCTCATTCAGGGTCGCGTTGACCGCGAACAGTGTGACGACCGACCCATCCTGCGACAGCGTCGCGCTCACATCCGGCGCGATCCGGACCGGAACCGCCGACTCGATCTTCAGCGGCCGCGAGCCGGCGTATGCGGCGTACAGCTGCTGAGCATAGTAGGTCGGCGTCTTGTAAAGCCGATGGTTGTCCGTTTGGATGATTCCGGAGCAAAAACTGTTGACCAGGTTGGAGCGGTCGGCGATGTCCACGATATCGGCCTGGCGGTGCAGCAGGTTGTGATAACGGGAACAGGCGAGCGCGTTTTCCAGCGTCCACAGCTTGGCTCGGCCCGGCCCCCAGTCGCCGCCGGTCGTGTTCCACTCCGTCACCGCGACCTTTATCGGCCGGCCGCGGCCGAATTGGCGGATCAGCTGGCGTGTGGCGTCCAGCTCCCGCTCGCATGCCGCCAGGTTGGCGCAATTGTACTGGTGCGGGCAGACATAGGCCAGCTGATCGGCGGCCGCCTTAAGTACCCCTTCGGTCGGATAACTGGACAGCAGCGTGATCGTCGGATCGGCCTCTCTCATTCCCTTGCAAAACGCCGCCAACCGCGCCTCGTAATCGGCGCCCGACCGCTCGTTGCCGACCTGCCAGAACTTGATGTGATATGGCTCGGGATGGCCGTTCTTGGCTCGCAGCTTGCCCATCGGCGTGTCCGCGGCGCCGTTGAAATACTGCACTTCCTCCGCCGCGTCTTCCGGTTTGCGCTTCGAGAAGCGAACGCAAATAAGCGGCTCCGCGTCGACGAGCCGACAGAACTGCACGATTTCTTCCAGCCCCGGCCCCGTCGGCTGCAGGCCGCCCCAGGCCCGGAACGGTTTCCGCTTATCCGGATCGCCAATCGTGTCTTTCCACTCGAATTCGCCGAGGTTGGCGTCGTCCAGCGTGCTGCCGCCGAAGCGGATGACGCTCGGCTTGAGCGCCCTCACCGCCTCCACCACGTCGCGCCGCCAGCCGCCGACGCCGTCTTCGGGCATGAGCGAGGCGTTGTCGATCCAGAGCGTTCCCGGTCCGCGGAAGGTGATGCTGAGGGTCGCGTTTGTCTCCGTCTCCGTCGGGTCTAGGCGGGCATGAAACTTCTTCCATTCGCCGCCCGGCTCGAACGTGCAGGACGTCAGCTCCGTGCCGTCCCGGTGCAGCCGCACCGTCACCGGGCCGTCGAGGTTCTGCTGGCGCAGGTAACACGAGAAGTCGCACGCCATTCCCTTTTGTACGGCAATGCCGTCCTGTGCGATTCCGACGGTGCAAGGCGCCCCATCCTTGGCCGCGATGCGCTGCGCCGTCTGGCCGCTGACCGGATTGTCCCGATCCAGCGTAAACTCCGCCCGGTTGGTCGCCCCGTAAGGACGCCAGGGCTTCTCTCGGTAGTCGGTTTCCTTGAGGTAGACGACCTTGTACGGGCTTAGCCCTTCGAAGCCGCCGTCGTAAAGCTTCTCCGCCCACATGCTCGGTACAAGATCGCAAAGATATTCGATGAACTGCCCGTATTGCATCGGGTTGATCGTCCCGGGCAGGAAATCGCGGGTGATGCGCAGCGGCGCCTTCGCTGCATCCACTTCTTCGATCTTCAAATCGTCGAACCAAGCCGTGCCCGTGCCCTTGCCGAAGCCGGTGAAGAAAACGGCCACGCGCGTCCGGCCGCCGGGCGGCGCTTCAAAATCGATGACCACTTCGTTCCAATCCGTATCGCCGCCGTGGTTCGTTCCGCTGGCGACGACCTCGCGGCCGCCCGGCGTCTGGATCTGGAATGTCCCATATACCGGCGCCCCGTGTGGATCCAAGTCCCGCGTCCGCACCCAGCCGCAGAGGCGATACGGCCTTCCAGGCGCGAGCATAAGCTCCTGGCTCAGTGCGGCGTCGGACGGCTCGGTGGATGAAATCCGCAGCGATTGCTTGCCTTCATGGACGATCTTGCCGTCGGGCCCGATCGTGGGCTTGGCGCCGTAAATCGCGATGGACCAGTCGTCGGTTCCCGATTCGAAGCCGGGATTCTTGAGGCTTTCCACGTGAATCGGGTTTGGCCCATCTCGGCCGAGGAGAACGCCGGCGACTCCAACGGTGAGCAGCACGGCGCCCGCCAGGATGATCCGCGATCGCTGCATGACATCGCTCCTGCCCAAACCGCGCGGGGATATCGGGTCGAGGGACTTCGCGGATCATTGTAGCGGTCCGGCCTCCGGCGGCGTCCCGTCCCAGATGACGATCGTGCCGTCGCAGCTGGCCGACGCCAGACGGCCGCCGTCCGGGCTGAACGCCACGGAATTGATGCAATCCAGTTGGGCCAGGTAAAGAGGAAGGATTTGTTGCCCCGTCGTGGGTTCCCACAGGATTATCGCCTTGTCGGAACCCGCGGAAACCAGGCGGTGACCGTCGGGGCTGAACGCCAAAGCTCGAACGTCGCCCACGTGGCCGCGCATGGTCAAAATCGTTTGGCCCGTTTCCCGATCCCATACAACAATTTCACCCAGATCGGTTGTCAGGACCTTTTTCGATGCGGCGGCGCCGGCGGCCACGCGCTTGCCGTCCGGACTGAAAACGACCGCACACACGGCCGCGGGACAGCCCGCCAGCGTCCGTTCCTCCGCGCCGGTCGCCGTGTTCCATACCTTGACCAGCTTATCGTCGCCGCCGGAGGCCAGGCGGCTGCCGTCCGGGCTGAATACGACCGAATGCACGACGTCGGCGTGACCCCGCAGCGTCCGCACTTCCGTCCAGGTCGCCACATCCCAGAGCTTGACGGTCTGGTCCGCCGAGGCACTGGCGATCAGCCGACCGTCCGGGCTAAAGGCGACCGCCAGCACCTTCTTTGCGTGGCCGTTCAGGATATGCTCCGTCCATCCCGCGTCGACATCCCAAACTCGCACCGTGCCGTCGCCCCCGGCCGCCGCCAGCAGCCGGCCGCCGGCCCCAAAGGCGACGCCCCGCGCCCCGTCCGGCACGTGCAGCGCGGCCAAACCCCTGCCCTCGGCGGTCCAAACCCGCACTTCCGCAGCGTCGGCGTTCGGCCCGTCGCCGCCCGCCGAAGCTAGGCGCTTGCCGTCTTGGCTCCACGCGACGCCCCATACGGGGTTCTTGTGTTCGGTAAGCACCCTGGCGGTGCCGGAAAGGCAGCGGGCGTCCCAGATTCGCACGGTCTGGTCGTCGCTGGCCGACGCCAGACGTGTGCCGTCCGGGCTGAAAACGACATTGGCGATCCCTTGAGTATGGCCAGAAAGCGTATAAATGCGGCGGCCGGACGCCACGTCCCAAATGTGGATGGCGGCGTCGTCTCCCGAAGAGGCCAGGCGACGGCCGTCCGGACTGAACGCCACGCCCCAGGCGGGGCGGCCGTGGCCGACCGCGATCAATTTCTTCTCCCCTGTTTGTGCGTCCCAGACGCCTACGGAGCAGTCGTTGCTGGCCGATGCGATCCATTGGCCGTCGGGACTGAACGCCACCGCCCGCACAGGGCCTTCCTGCTGCTCCTTGAAGTCCCCCAACTTTTTCATCGTGGCGACGTCCCAGCGGTCCACCAAGCCGTTGGTCGCGCCCGCGGCCACGGTCCCGCCGTCCGGGCTGAAAGCCACGCTGGTCAATCCGGCGCCAGAAATACGAATGGAATCGCGTTCCGTCCACGCCGGCACGTCCCACAGGCGCAGCTCGCCGCCGGGGTTAGGCCAGTCCGCCGCCGCCGCGGCCAGCAGCTTGCCGTCGCGGCTGAACGCCACGGCGTGGACCTCGCCGGCCACGTTGCCGAAGGTGCGGAGCCATCGACCTGTGTTCGCGTCCCACAGCTGCACGGTGCGATCGCCGCCGCCTGTCGCCAAGAGGGAGCCGTCGGGGCTGAATGCTGCCGCCCAGGCTCGGCCGTCCTCGGGACTGAAGGCAACATGCCAAGCGCGCCATTGATGGCCCTCCAGCGTAAACAGCAGTCGGCCGTCGGCCGCGTCCCAAACGCGCACCGTGCCGTCCAGGCTGGCGGAAGCCAGCCTCTTGCCGTCCGGGCTGAAGGCTACATTCCAGACCTCTTTTCCATGACCCCTGAGCGTGAGCAGCAGCTGGGCGTCCTTGTCGCGCAACGAGCGGGTTAGGTAGTTCCATTCCCAGCCGTGCAGCTCCGGCCGGGTACATTCCGCCAGGTGCTGCGCTGCCAGGTCGAAGTCGGCGGCCCACCAATCCTGGGCGGCGGCGGCGACGTGAAAGAGGTAGCGCTCTCGGTCGGCCCGGTCCAGCTCCTTTTGGCGCGCTTCGGCCACGGCCTTGGCGGAGCGCTCGCGATCGACGGCGGCGAACCAAAGGGCGGTCACCACGGCCACGACCGCGGCGGCCGCCAGGACCACGCCGGCCGTCGCCGTCAGCGTGGCGTGGCGGCCCGTCCAGCGGCGGACCCGGGTCAGGATCGGCTCTCGCCGGGCGCCGACCGCTTCGCCGGCCAGCCAACGCTCCAGGTCGGCCGCCAGCGCCAGGGCCGTCGGATAGCGCTGCTCGCGTCGCGCGGCCATCGCTTTGAGGCAAACCGCCTCCAAATTGGGGCAGACATCCTTCTTGACGTGGCGCGGCCGGACGAATGCGCCGCGCCTGACCTTCTCCAGGACTTCGCCGACCAGGCCCGGCCCGAACGGCGGTCGTCCCGTCAGCAGCACGTACAGCGTGGCGCCCAGGCTGTAAACGTCGCTGGCCGGGCCAACCACGTTCCACCGGCCGTCGGCCTGTTCTGGACTCATGTAGGCCGGCGTGCCGATGACTTCGCCCGCCTGCGTCCAGTCGCTGGAGGCGGTGGCCGTGTCGCCGTTCATGATGCGGTCGGACTCCGGCCCGGCGATCGGCTTGGCCAGACCCCAATCCACCACCAGCGTCTCGCCGTACTCGCCGATGAGAATGTTGCCCGGCTTGAGATCGCGATGGAGAAAGCCGCGGTTGTGGGCGTAAGCGACGGTGTTGCAGACGCTGACGAACCGGCTGGCCAGGCGGCGGAAGGCCAAGCGCCGTTCTTCCACCGCGCGACCGGTCTGATTGGCCGTGTGGAAGCGCTCCACCGCTTGCTGAAACGTCTCGCCGCGGATGAAGCGCATGGCGTAGACGGGGCTGCCGTCGGCGGCCTGGCCAAGGCCATAAACCGGCACGACGCCGGGGTGTTCCAGCTGGCTTGTGATTTCCGCTTCGCGCAGGAAGCGGCCGCGGCTCTCGGCCGCGCCGGCCAATCGCGGTTGCAGCCGCTTTAGTGCGACCTCGCGGTGCAGGTCTTCGTCCTGGGCGGTGAGGATCTCGCCTAGGCCGCCGCGGGCGTGCAGCCGCAAGCCGCGGTAGCGCGACCGCGTGGACGCCGCGGCGCTTGGTTCGGAATCCGGCGCTGCAGCCCCGAGCGCGCCCGACGGAAGCACGGACACTGTGGCTGACGCCATTAGATCGTCCCGGCAATCGGGGAAACGGCGGATGTATTCGTCCACATCGACAGAGGGATCGGAGCGCCGCCGCAGTTTCCACTCGGCGGCGAGAAGGTCCAGCACGGCGTCCCGGTCGGCCTTCAGCTCCGGAAAGCGTTCCAGATATGCTTCCACACGAACGGCCTCGCCGTTCTTGAGCCGATATTCCAGTTCCACGTGAACCAACTCGACCAGGAGCGCGGCGCGGACCTCGCTGTCCGCGGGCAGATGGTCCTCGATTGCGGGGCCCTGGCCGGCCTGCCACCCTTCCTCGAAGCGATCGACGGATTCTTCGATGCGCGCGACGGCCGCCGGGGACAAGGCGGCCGGAGTTTTATCGGCTGAATACATCGGAAATCCCCGTATCAGGAATTGGCCGGTTCGGCTCGCATCTGTTCGAGTCGTTCCCGCACGCGCTTTAGCACTCGCTGCACCGTCCGCTCGCTGCGGCCGACGCGGGCGCTGATCTCTGGCGCGTCGTACCCTTGCAGGCCGAGCGCCAGCATCTCTCTTTCCCGATCGCTCAACTCTTTCATGAGCAGCTCCACCGTATCCGTCAGCCGAGCGGCCTCGGAAGGCGTGGGATCGCGGGCCAGCGCATCCAAATCGCGCCCCGGCGAGTCGGTAGGCCGCGACCCGACCTCGCGGCTCACATCGCGCCGGGCGGTGCGGAAAAACTTCCGCCGATAGTCGCATTTGCGCACCGTGATGACGGTGAGCATTCCCCACAGGCTGTCCCAGCTGCCGAGGTCGAAGCCGTCGCGGACATGACGGCGAAAGAACGTGCGGTAAACGGACTGGAGGATATCTTCAGGATCAAGCTTGCCGCGAATCAGGTGGTCGAGCCGGCTGCGGGCCAGGCCGATGAGGCGGTAGGTGAAACGGCGAAAAACCTCCGCGGCCGCATCGTCGTCGCCGGCCCGAAGGCGCGTCATCAGGTCGTCGAAGGAACGGTCGGGAGCCGTCACGGCCGCCCCCTTCCGGGACTGCGTTGGGCTGTACCATTATCGGGGCGGCGCCACGGGACCGCAATCGGAACGAAGAAATGAAGAATGAAGAACAGAGAACAGGGAATTATGAACAGTTTGCGTCATTCGCCCTTCCCTGTTCTTCATTCTTCCTTCTTCATTTCGGCTTGAACAGCGCCGCCGCTTTCTCCGCCTCCTCGCGGCTGATGAGACCATCGCCGTCCGCATCGAGGCGCTTGAAGTCCTCCGGCGTTCCCAGAAATTCCCGAGGGGAAATGTCGCCGTCGCCGTTGCGGTCCATTTTGCGGAACCACATCATGTCCGGCCCCGACCAGTCCAGCGTCAGCATCGGCGCTTCGGACGGCGTGAAGGCGTCCGGACCCGCCCGGCCGAAGCTGGCCCGGCCCGCCCCAATCGCCATCCGATAACCCTCGGGGAAGTCCGAGCGCGACACCTCGTCCATGCCCATTTGTTCCGGTAATTTCGGCGCCTCGCGCAGCTCGCGCTGACTCAGCCGGCCGTCGCCGTCGCGGTCGAGCCACTCGAACAGCGTCCGCGCCCGGCCCGACAGCAGCAGTGAAGGCGTCGATGCAATCAGCCGGGACTGGCGCTCCTGCACGTTGTCGAGGTAATCCGTGAATTCCTGCTCCGTCAACTCGCCGTCGCCGTTGCGGTCCAATAGCGCGAACTGATCGGGGAAGAATCCCTTTTGCCGCGCCTCGTCGGCGCTCAATCGGCCCTTGGCGCCGGCGGCGCCTCGGAACAATTCCACGTAGCGCCGCCGCATTCCGTCCGGTTGCGTCGGCCGATGGCCGTTGACGTGCAAATCGAGGTGGACGCGGCCAAACGTCAGGATCAAGCGGTCGGCGCCGGCCAGCTGAACGGCAGACTGCGCCCCGCCCATGCGGACGACGCTCAGGGGCGGTTGCCCGGCGGCGCGCTCGCCGAGACGCACGGTCAGCTCCGCATCCGGCGTCCGGTCGGTGAATTTCGCCAATTCCTCCGCGTTAAGGGCGCCGTCCTTATCTGTGTCCAGCAGGGCGAAGGCGGCGGCGTCCAATCCCAGCGCGTGCCCATCCACCTTCGTCTTGTCGCCCAGAGCGTAGCGCGAAAGCAGGGCTGACGCCAGGGCGGTTCGATCATCGTCGTTGCTGACCAGGAAAAGGGACGCGGCGCGCACGCCCGGCTGTCTCATGCCCGGTTGAGACGGCAGCGCCAAATCGGTGACGCCCGGCAGCGGACCCGCAAAAGCGGCCGGGGCGATTTCCTGGGGCGAGATCAATTCGTCGCGATTCAGGTCCAGCGGGCACAGCACGTCGGGCGCGGCGGCCAATTCCTCTCTGGATAGTTTTCCGTCGTGGTTTGTATCCAGAAGGTCGAACAGCTTTTGATCCACGATCGGCAGCAAGGCGGCTCGCGGGGCCTGCTGCACTTGAGCCGCGCCGCCGCTGAAATCGCGGTGATAATCCGCCAGTTCCTGGCGCGAAATCTTGCCGTCGCCGTCGGCGTCCACGACGCGGTAATTGAAGGCGACGTGTACCGTCGAGCCGCCGGCGTCGGCGGGCGGCTTGAACGGCGAAGGCATCCGCCGCGCTTCGTCCTCGCTCAGCACGCCGTCGCCGTTGGAATCGAGCTGGGCGAACAGGCCTTCGAGGTATGCGTTCACTGCCTCAGCATGGGCGGCGCGAAACGGCTTGCCGTCCACCTGGATGTGCAGCCGCAGGAACACCGGCCGGCCGTCGGCCAGGAGAACGACGTCCTGCACGTCATCGGCGGCAGGCGCCGGTTTGCCTTCCGGCGCCGCTGCCAGAACACAGGCGCCAAATAGCAGGGCGGCGAGCGGCCCAGCGTAAGCGGGCCGGTGCGTCAGCAATCGGCCCATCATGCCAGGATCTCCTTGATGGGGCTCGCCGATTTATCGACGATGCGGATGGGCCGATCGACGTTTGACTGGTTTTGTTTCATCGGGTCCACGCCGATCGCCAGGCAGATCGTGGCCAGGAAGTCCGGCACGCTGACGGCGCGGTCCTCGACCACGCCGCCGTTTTTGCCGGTCTTGCCGACGACCTGGCCGCCCTTGAGGCCGCCGCCGGCCAGCACGGCGCTCCATCCGTTGGGGAAGTGGTCGCGCCCCTGGTTCTGATTGATCTGCGGCGTCCGCCCGAACTCACCCATCCAGACGATCAGCGTTGAATCGAGCAAGCCGCGCTCCTTCAG
>DATKHW010000413.1:0-5135 GCA_035546275.1 Gemmataceae bacterium | reverse complement strand
GCACGGGGCAATCGACAACGTGGGAATTTCGCAACGGGCACTGAGACGTGCATTCTCCCCTGTCCCCCGCTTCGGGGGAGAGGGGCCGGGGTTGGGGGGGCTTAGATTCCGCGCCGAGTTTTGCCCCCTCACCCCAACCCCTTTCCCCCGAAGCGGGGAGAGGGGCGAGATGAAAGCGGAGTACACAATCATGCGACGCCGATCGGGCTTCACGCTGGTCGAAGTGCTGGTGGCGATGGCGCTGATCCTGTTCATCATGACCATCCTGGCCGCCGCCTTCGGCGCCGCCACACAGACCGTCAGCGATCTCAAATCGGCCGGCGACATGGCGGAGCGGCTGCGCGGCGCGGCCACCGTCATCCGCCGCGACCTGGAAGCGACCCACTGCTATAACGCTCAAGGCAGCGCGGCGCCCATCCGGTCGGTATTTGGAACCTCCTCCGCAAGTCTGAACCCGCCGCCCAAATGGGGATTCGTCCGCATCGAGGAAGGCAGCCCCGCGATCCTGGAAGGCACGGACGTCAACGGGCTGCCGTCCTATTACCAAACCACGGCCGCGCTCGCGTACACGATGGTGCTCCAGGGCAAAGAACGCAACGATTTCATGTCGGCGTTCGTGCCCGGATCGCCGCTGACCAATCCGGCCGATGCGACCCTGGGGCCGCCCGACCAGCGCTTCGAAGACACGCCGAACACCACTGCCCCGCAGGTTTATAACAGCCCGTGCGCCGAGGCCGCGCTGTTCCTCGTGCCGACCAACGACAGCACGGACTCCGTCAACGGCACAGCGCTGCCGCTCTATGGCCTCTATCGCCGGCAGATGCTGTGCGTGCCGCCTACCGCGCTGTGGGCGCAGGCGGACTGGAATCCGGGCGTCTCCGCTGCCCAAGCGCCGGGCTACATCGAGATTAGCGCATTGCCCAACGCCGGCGAGGGCGTGGCCGGGAACCTTACTTTCAACAGTCTGATGGACCTCACGCAGCCCGTGCGGCGATTCTGGATGACCCGCAACAACTTGGGCAACAACGCGGCCGGCCTGTACCAGCCGTTGCCGGGCCTGGCGACGCCGGGCACGCGATACCCGACGATGGGCGAATGCAACGCCGCCTACCAGGCCGCCGACCTGCTGATGCCGGATGTGCTGTCGATGGACGTGCGTGTCCTGGTCGCGAACGACCCTAACAATCCGAACGATCAGACGAACAACGATTTCCGCGATCTGTTCGACCCGGCCGTCCAGGCCTACGCCAGCGGCGCCAACCCGGCGTTCCTCCAGGGGAACGGACCGCGGGTGTTCGACACCTGGTCGGGCGCCGTGCCGGCGACTGCTCTCGGTCCGAACTATTCGTTTTTCTGGAACCAGCCCGGCCATCCGACGAGCATACCGCTCTACCAAAACGGCAATGGGACCCCGATCCAGATTCAGGCGATCCAGATCACGCTGCGGGTCTGGGATTTCAAGACGAAGAAGAGCCGCCAAGTGACGATTGTGCAGCAGATGTGAGCGCCCGCAGGTCGAAGCGCCCCTCCGCCGTCCTGCAACCGTCCCGCGACGCCGAAGTCCGGCCCGGCGCCTGCCGCCGGGGGCCGCCGTGGAGATTGCGTCGATTATCGTCGGCGAGCCAGCCGAATTCGGGGGCTGACGCCCCCGGCTCGCCGGGATGTCCGAACACCTAAGGTCGCCGTCAGAGGAAACGACCCATGCGTCTGCGACGAACTTCCGCCGGGGCGAACCGCCGCCGCGGCATCATTCTGCTGGTCGTCCTGGTGATGCTGACGCTGTTCGCCATTGCCGGCCTCACCTTCGTCCTCTACGCCGCGGCCGCCGCCGAGTCGGCGCGCTTCAATCGCGACGCCGAAACCTTCGCGGTCAGCAACGCCCCGGACATGGATCCCGCGACGTCGTTCAATCTGTTCATGGGCCAGCTCGTCTACGGCGTCCCCGATCCCACGGCGGCCAATCCCAACAGCGGCTCCTCCGCCCTCCGCGGCCACAGCCTGGCCGAGACCATGTACGGCTCCTACGACTCGCTGGCCAACGTCCCGTCCGACGTGCCCTTCAACGGCACGGGCCGGCTGTCCGAGCCGGGCCTGTATAGCGGTACGGACGGCAATCAGCTGGTGAATTACACGTATTTCCAGCAATACGATCCCACATTCCTGCGCGACCCGTCGCGCATCCAATCACGGACTGGGCCTGGCGCCGCTCGCACCGCCTACACCGGCGGGCAGAACCCTCCATACACCTATGCCGACACGAACAACATGGCACTGGCCTCGGTCAGCCCGACCACGGGGCAGGTGACCATGCCGTCCTTCCTGCGGGCGGCGCTGTTTGGGCCGGGGGCGCAGACCAATCCGAACTGGACAAACGCTCAGGGAAAATACATGACGCTGCGTCCCCGACCGCAGGAGATGGGGCCGAGCTTCCCGTATCCCGACCCGACGACCGGTTGCGACGTCAAGAACATCAGCAGCTTGCCCGGCGGCCCCGACAGCATTTGGATGGACGTCGGCGCCCCCGAACTCTACACCGCTTCGGGTCTGCGCTACAAGATGATGGTGGCGGCGCTTGTCCTGGACCTGGACCGCTGCGTCAACCTCAACGTACACGGCAACGTCTTCGCCAACGGCGGCCTGCACGCCGGAAATCAGGGCATACTTCAGACGGAAGTCAACCTGAGCAAAGTGCTCGACGTCAACGCCACGGAATGGCAAAACGTCTTCCTCGGCAACGGCGTCGTCACCGGCCGTTACGGGGCGGGCGGTTTACCGGTGAGCGTCTTCGGGATGAACGGTTCGACGCCGCACGCCTACGCCCAGATTGACTTCAACGGCGTCAACGACCCTGGCCAGGCCAACCCCTTTACGGCGACGCCGCCCTGGGCGCTGCCGGCCGGGATCGGTTGTTTCCCCAGCTATCCGGCGAGCGGCTACGGCAACGCAACCGTCAATGAGCTGAAGAACGCCGGCGGTCAATTCGCTCATCCGATCTTCTACAATCCGCTGAACCCGACTAGCCCCAACCGGCTGCTGCCGCTTTACAGCCACGCCGCCATGATGTACGGCGGGCCGCTCGCCGCCAAGAACCTCGACCTGGCCCTGCTGTGCCCCAACAACTTCGAGAACGACACGGCCAGCAACATCACGCGGCGCATCTACGAATCGACGCTCCTGAGCATGGAGCTTGACCGGCCCGGCGTTTCGCCCTATGTCTGGGACACGACCAATCCGGCTTATACGCTTTTCTATAACCCCACGACCGGCAAATACACGAACAGCGGCGCCGCCGGCGACCCGGCCAACGACGGGGCCTCGACGGCGCCGTCCTTCCCGGCGCTCAGCTCGCGCGGCGCGACGCCGGCCAACAGCGACTTCGATCCGCGGACCTGGCGCTCCGCCGTGGCCGCCTCCCTGCTGCGGGCCGATCTCGACCGGCAGCTAGCGCCGTACCCAACCACCGGGCCGAACGCCGGCGTTCAGCCCCCCGACCGCCAGGTGTTTGCAAATGACATCTTCACGCGGCTGCTCGCCGCAACGGGCATGACGGGGGTTTACAACAACCTGGGCAGCATGACTCCGCCCAGCCAGCCGCAGTTCCTGACGCTCCGCTGGCTGGCCCAGTTCTCGGCCAACATCGTCGATTACATCGACGCGGACGATGTTATGACCGAGTTCGTCTGGACCTCGCCGGGCAACGCGGCGCCGTACAACAACGACACCGGAATCGTTTTCGGCACGGAGCTGCCGAAGCTGGAAATCAACGAGGTTTATCTCCAGTACAACAACGATCCCAAAGATCCGTTCCCCAAGAACGCGATGGGCGTCCAAACGGCGTCGCTGCCGTATCAGATGAACGTCTACGCCGAGTTGGTCAACCCGCTTACGGACGCGGCGGACGGCAACGGACCCAACAACGCCGTCCTGGTGAACGGCGCCGGCACGCCGCTCTACCAGCTGGTGCTGGCCAAGTCCGCCGATGTGAACTTGAACCCCCAGCCCAGCGTCTACGGCGCCAATTACCCGACGGGCGAACGTCGTCCGGAGAACCTCGTCGGCGATCCGTTCGATGTCAATCAGCCGAACCACAACAGCGTTCAGCCTTACAACGGCGGACACGGCGCCAACACCGGCAGCGGCGACTACACTCAGCCCTCCCAGGTGCTGTCCGTGGTCGGCAGCCTGGCCGGCGGTCCGCAGTCGGTCACGCCGATGGGCGCGACCGCCAGCGTGACCCCCCAAATGAATCAGAATCAGGGCTATTACGTCGTCGGCCCAAGCGGGAATTACGACGCCACCGTCACCCCCGTCAGCTATCAGACTCCGCAGGCGACTGCCTCGTCGGGAACCGGGCTGACCTATACTGTTGAACTCCTCGACCCAACGGCCAATAACCCGACGCCGCCGACGCTGCTGCTGCAGCGCCTGGCCAACCCCAACCTGCCGTACCAACCCAACATCGGGGCCGCCGGCTACAACCCGTATGTCACCGTCGATTATGTGGACATGAACGCCGTTCAAAATGCGCTCGGTGCGACGAGGGTATGGAACGACGCTCGGCTCTTCAACAACGTCGCGGGCAAGAACGGGACCACGCCGGTGGCCAGCCGCTACTCATTTGGCCGCAGCGAGCCATATGCGGCCAATGCATTGCAATTCAACCAGCAGACGCCTGCCATGGCCACACCTGGCCAGCCGAACGACACATTTTTCGCCACCAACACGCCGGGAAATAACCCGACCCACTGGCTAACGCACATGGATCGGCCGCTCATCAGCCCGGTCGAGCTTGCGGGTGTATCCGCGTTCAAGCCACACGAGTTGACGCAGCAGTTCATCCTTGGCACCACAGGCAGTCCAACTCCTTACAGCCAAATCGCGCCGTGGACGGACGCCAACACGCGACTGTACCGGCTGCTGGAGTTCGTGAAGGTCAAGAATGTGACGCCGGGCATCGTCAGCAACGGCCGCGTTCCCGGGCGGATCAATCTCGATACTGTCGATTCGCAATCGAACCGCGTCTTTGAGGCGCTAGCCGACGCCGAGCCGGGCAACCTGTTCACACAAGCCACGGCGGACCAGGTGTTCAACGGCGCCGGTGGCCTGGTCAACCAGCGACCGTTCCTGGGCGGCGC
>DATKHW010000412.1:0-4005 GCA_035546275.1 Gemmataceae bacterium | reverse complement strand
GGCGGCGCACCATGTCGCGCCGCAGCGGCGGGTGCAGCGCCTTCCCCGCCGGGACGAACAGGTTCGGCAATTTCAGATACGGTTTATACGCCTCCGCCCTCAGCACCAGCTCCGGCGGCGGGAGGCGGGAGGGGCGCGTGCGAAGGACGATGACGGTGCGGCCGTCCTTCTCGCCGACGGCGAAGGCCAGCCGGTGGAGCATCTGGTCGTCGCTGTTCTGCACGAAGCGGTTCAATTCCTCAACGGCGTCGTCGCGCAGCACCCACAACTCCGCCCCGTCGGCCGCCCCGCCCGTGGTCAGCCGGAGGGCGGCCCGCACCTTGCCCTTCAACCCGCCCTCATTCCAGTCGGTCGGCCCGTCTGGCAGGGCGAATTCCATCACCTCGTACACGTCGCGGAACGGCGCTTCCTCAAGGAATGTCCACTGCCGCGGCGCCGACGCCAGCAGCAGCTTGCCCGGCGGCGGCTTGAGGTGATCGGCCAGCGGATGCGTCCAGCCGACCTCGACCCAAACGCGGGGAGCGCACTCACGGTAGGCACGGGGGGCGGCCTGGCCGTTGCGGTCGATGGCTCGGAGCAGCGAGTAATACGGCGGCCCGACGACGCGGAGGAGGCCGCGGCCGGCGTCGGCGTCGGTCTTGCTTTCCAGCCAGCGGAACTGCTGCCGGTCGTTGCCGAGGCGGAGGATCTCGACCACGAGCCGGCCGAGGTCGTCCTGCCCGGTCGTCTCGAAGAGGATTGGCGTCTGTTCGAGGCGGTCGAGCGGATCGGGATCGCGCTGCAGCGGCAGGATCTCCGGCCAGCAGCGGACGGGGGCGGTGACGGCGGCGCCGCTGGTCTTGCATAGCTGAACGCCGAGACGGCGGAGGTCGTTCTGGGCGGCGCGCGGCAGGGACGCGGCGGTTTCGACCCAGACGTGGCCCTGGTCGTCGAATCCGACGACGGCGGCGGCCTGCGCGACGGCCGGCGGGGCGGCGCCGGACGTCAGAGCGAGGCGGAGGGTGTCGAGATCGGGGAACTTCAGGATCACAAGAGATCTCACGCAAAGACGCAAAGGCGCAAAACTGCAAAGAAGAAAGAGCATTCCTCCGCGGCTCTTTGCGCCTTTGCGTCTTTGCGTGACATTTTTTATCCTTCATGAGTCCAGACGGTTCGCCACGCGGCTGATACCGTCCTTGATGAGCGGGACGTTGAAGTTGATCAGGAGGCCGAGACGCTTGTCGGCGAGCCGCAGGTAGGTGAGGAGCTGCTTCTTGTGGACGGGGTGGATTTGCTCCACCGACTTCAGCTCGACGATGACCAGCCCCTCAACGATCAGGTCCGCCTGGAAGCCGATGTCCAGGTGGACGGCTTCGTAGACGACCGGGATGGGGACCTCCTTTTCCACGCGCAACCCCCGCTTCTCCAATTCATACTTCAGCACGTCCCGGTATACCGACTCGAGCAGACCCGGGCCAAGGGTGACATGCACCTTGGTCGCCGCATCGACGACGACGGTGGCAACCTCATTCTCGGTCATGGGCTTGCGTCCTCGGCGGCTCTTTGCGCCTTTGCGTCTTTGCGTGAGATTCTTCTATTCTCCCTGCTTCTGCGCCTGCCTCGCGCCTTCCAGCGCCGCCTGAACGGGCGTGGCCGGCGCCTTCCCCTCCTCGCGCTCCACCACGATCTGCCCCACCTCCTCCGCCTTGAGCAGCCCGCCGCCCACCAGCTTCTCCACCAGCGCCCGGTGCATCTGCTCGTGCTCGTGCGGCAGGGCGTCCTCATCGGAGCGCAGCGCAATCACAATGTTCTTCTTGCCCGTCGCCGGATCGGGGATCAGGCGGATCGTCATTTCAGCCATTTTTGCCCTCCGTCATCGCCTTCAGCGTCTTCGCCTCGATCACGCGCTTCTCGATCAGCATGTCGCGCAGCGATTCCACCAGCCCCCGGTTATCGCCCAGGATCGCCGCCGCCTTCTGACGGCCCTCCTCCAGGATCGCCCGGATGCTCCGGTCGGCCGCCTCCAGCGCGGCCGGCGACAGGTTGCCGCGCGTCCAGCGGCCGTCGGGGTCCAGCGCCGCGAAGCTGGCCGTGCCGACCTCGTCGCCGCCCATGCCGTACAGCTCCACCATATGTCGCGCGATCTGCGTCGCCTGGTGCAGGTCCTGCGAACAGCCCCACGACATGTCGCCGAAAAACAGCTGCTCCGCCTCCCGGCCGCCGAACGCCACGCATATTCGCGCCATCATTTGTTTGCGCGTCCATACCTCGCCGTTGGCCGGGTCCTGGTGGCGGACGTAGCTGGCGCCGCCCATCAGGTCGTCGTTCAGCGCGATCCGTTTGATCGCCTCGGCGTGCGGGCAGAGCAGGGCGCAGACGGCGTGGCCGGCCTCGTGCGTCGCGATCACCTTCTCTTCGTAGGCCGTCAGCTTTTTGCGATCCACCCACTCCGACAACGCCTTTTCCACGTCCTCCGGCCGCGTCTCGTCGGTGCGGCCCTCACGCAGCCGTCGGCGGGCGATGGCCCGGCACAGGGCGCTGAGGTGGTCGCCGCTGAACAGCGTCCCCGCCGCGGCGCCCGGCACGATGTGGTCGGTCCGGTCCACCGCGTGCTCCAGCGTCTCCGGCGTCATCCGCAGGCCCATCTTCTTGTCGTAGATCCGCAAAATCTCCCGGCGGGCGTCGGCGTCGGGGTAGGGGATGTGCAGGTGGAACTCGAACCGGCCGGGGCGCAACAGGGCCGGGTCGAGGATGCTCACGAAGTTCGTCGTGCCGACCACGAAGACCATTTCCTCGCGGTGGAAACCGTCCATCTCGGTCAGCAGCTGGTTGACCATCGAATGCTCGACGCCGCTGCCAGTGTAGGTGCCGCGGGCCGACGCGAACGAGTCCAGCTCGTCGAACACAATGATCGAAGGCGCCGACTGCCTGGCCCGGTGGAAAATCTGCCGAAGGTTATCCTCCGATTCTCCGACCCACTTGCTCTTCAATTCCGGCCCCGACACGATAGTGACGGCGGCGCCGATCTCCGTAGCGATCGCCTTGGCGAACAGCGTCTTGCCGGTGCCGGGCGGGCCCCAGAAGATCATCCCCTTGGGGATCAGCTCCTCCATCGCTCGGATTTGTGCTTCATTTGTCAGCTGGTCCTTGCAGGCCAGCACATCGAGGACGTCGAAGCGCAGCCGTTCCTTGACCTTGGCGTATCCGCCAATGTCGTTATCCAGGCTGACGGTCGGCACTTCCAGCGTGCCGCCGAGCGTGGCCTGGCGGAGCTGGCGGTAGGCGCGGCCGGGGTCGGTGGGGTAGTCCTCGCCCTCCAGCGTGGACAGCAGCCGCCGCAGCCGCACGGCGTTGACGCCGGAGACGTACTTGTAAAGCGACCACGGATTGAACTCCGTGCCGAACTTGCGGCTCTCCTTGCGCGTGATCAGATGGCGCAGCCGGCCGCGGGCGATGCCGAGCAGGCTGACGCGGTGCGGGAAGAGGTTCTCGATCACCTTGGGCAGCGGGAAGGACGGGTCCTTGAATCCCAGCCAAACCAGCTCCGGGTTCTCGTAAAGGAGCGGAATGACCTCGCGGGCCTCGGCGGTGAGTCCGCCCTGGCTGGTGGTGAGCAGATCGAGGTGCGGCAGAACGACGACGCGGCGTTCGACGGCGCCGCGCACCGCCTCGCGGAGCTGGGCGATCATCGTGCCGATCATACCGATCGGCACGGTCCCTTGCTGCGGCTCCTCCGATCGCGGCCGACCGTCGAGGTATTGCGATTTCAGGCCGGCCGCCTTCAGCCGGTTGCGGACGTTCTGGTAGAGGTAGGGGCCGAGGTCCTTGTCGCATTCGATGAGCGTCGGAAGGCCGCGCTGGAGCTTCGATGCAGTCTCGGCCAGCTCGGCGGCGTAGCCGGCCTCGACGGCGGCCTCGGCCGTCAGCTCCTGCGGCAAATCGGCTTCCGGAATCAGCACCGACATGTGCTCTCCATGCAAGAGGAATTCACCACAGAGTCACAGAGAACACAGAGAAGACAAAGAA
>DATKHW010000411.1:0-5084 GCA_035546275.1 Gemmataceae bacterium | reverse complement strand
CGAATCGATGCGCTACGGCTCCGGCCCGACGCGGCCCGACGGCCGGCCCGTCGTCTCCAAGTACGATTACGCCGCCATGTCCGCCGCCGCGCTCGCCTACCTCGTCCTGCATCAGCAGGACTCGGCCGGCCTCGTCACTTTCGACGACCAGGTGCGCGCCGTCCTCAAGCCGTCCAGCCAACCGTCGCTCTTGAAACAGATCGTCAATATCCTCAATGTCGGACCGGGCCGGGAGCGCACGCGGATCGGCCCGATCTTCCACGACATGGCGGAGCGCGTCACGCGCCGCGGCATCGTCATGGTCTTCAGCGACCTGTTCGACGAGCCGGCCGACGTGCTGACCGGTTTAATGCATTTGCGTCACCGGCGGCATGAGGTGATCGTCTTTCATGTGATGGACCGGGCGGAGGAGGAATTTCCGTTCCAGGAATCGACGCTGTTTCGCGGCATGGAACAGATGCCGGAGCTGCTGACCGATCCGCGGTCGCTGCGCGACGGCTACCTGGAGCAGGTACAGCTGTTTATGACCGAGCTGGAGCAGGGATGCCGGGCGCAGAACATCGATTTCATCCGGCTGCGCACTGATCGGCCCCTTGGACTGGCGCTATCGACGTACCTGGCCCGTCGGTTGGCGCGGAAAGGGAAATGAGGGGCCGGAGCACGCAGCGCAAGCAAGTGCGGGTATAAGCACTTGCTTGCGCTGCGTGCTCATGAAGATTTTTTCACGGAGCTTTTATGGCGCCCTTCGCCATTGCACCGCTATTCGCATTCTTGTTCGATCCGTTCACGGCCGCGGCGGCGGCCGGCGGGGCGGTGTCCATTCCCATCATCATCCATTTGCTCAACCGCAAGCGTTATCGCATCGTCCCCTGGGCGGCCATGCGCTTCCTCCTTGCCGCCCAGCGCAAGACCTCGCGCAAGGTGCGCATCGAACAAATCCTTCTGCTGATCGTGCGGTGCCTCATCGTTCTGCTGCTGCTCTTGGCCATGTGCAGCGTTACGGGATGGGCCGAGGCGTGGTTTTGGCGGCCGTTCGCCGGCAAGGGATTCGCCACCGCCGGCGGGACCGCGCGCACGCACCGCATCCTTGTCGTGGACGGCTCGCTCGGTATGGGATTCAAGGAGGGCGATCAGGACAGCTTTGCACGGGCCAAGGCGGCGGCCAAGCAGATCGTCAAGGAAAGCAACGGCGGCGACGGCTTCAGCGTCTTGCTGCTGGCCGATCCGCCGCGCATGATCGTCCCCGGTCCGACCGAGGACGCCGACCCCGGAGCGCCGTCGGAGGACGTGGATCGGGTTGTGAGCCGACTGGATGCGCTGCGGCCCACGCACGGCAACGCCGACCTCGCGGCCGCCCTCAACACAGTGGAAGACATCCTCAAGGCGTCGCCGCGGAAATACGCCGAAAAAGAGGTCTATTTCCTGTCGAATTTGCAGCGCAGCACATGGCTGGCGCGCGAAGCGACGGTCCTGGCGCCGACGATCAAGCAGATCAAGTCTCACGCGGGCACTGCCGTGCTCGTCGATGTGGGCAAGAACCCCGACGACAAAAGCCTGGACAAGCGGCCGGACAACCTCGCCGTCGAGAGCCTGACCCTGGCCGAGCCGGTCGCCGTGGCCAACCAGGACGTACTGCTCCAGGCCGTTCTGCACAATTTCGGCGGCACGCGCACCGGGGTCGTCGTCCACCTCCGCGTCGGCAAGGTGGAGGCGGACGGGCAGGCTCCCGTTCTGCATGAAGTCGCCGCCTCGGATGCGATCGCGGAGATCAAGGACGGCGAACAGGTCCCCGTGACGCTTCGGTGCCGCTTTCCAAAGGCCGGCGATTACGTCGCACAGGTCGAGGTGAAACCGGACGGCCTCGAAGCCGACGACAGTCGCCGGGTCGTGGTTTCCGTCAAGGAAAAAGTGCGCGTGCTGTTGGTGGACGGCAAAAACGCCGCGCGGGCCTCCGACGGAGCAGCCGAGCTGGTGCGGCTGGCGCTCAACCCCTTCCCGGATGAGGCGTCCGCCGTCGAGAACAACGTCGTGGCTCGGACCAAGGTCATTGACGACAAGGCGTTCGCCGACGAAGGGCTGGGCGACCTGTCGGGCTACGATTGCGTCTTCCTGTGCGACATGCCGAAGTTCACGGACGGCGAGGTGCGTCGGCTGCTCAACCATGTCCGCGACGGCGGCGGCGTGGTCTTCGTCTCCGGCGACCGCGTGGACCTCAACGAGTACAACAACACGCTTTCGCCGAAGGGCGCCGGTTTGTTGCCATGCCGCTTTGTCGGCAAGCAAACCGACACGGACACCTATTCGTTCGAGTGGCGGCCGCAACCCGACCTGGACGCCGAGCCGGCCTTCAAACCGTTCAAAGCAGCCCGGCCGCGCGATCTGCTGCAGGTCCCGCATTTCCAGGCGTTTTTGCGCGTGGAACCGGCTCTCGAAGGCAAGGCCAACGCGACGCCCGTTCATACGCTGATGAAGTTCACGCCCGTTCCTTTGCCCGGAAAAAAGAAGGACGACAATCCCCCGGCCGACGGACCGGCCGTGCTGGAATGGCGGCCGCCCAGCGGCAAGGAAGCGGCCGCCCGCGACCGGCTGACCGGCCACGTCATCCTGGTGACCACGACGCTTAACGGCGACTGGGAGCATCTGCCGGCGAACGGGCTGGCGTCAGTGTTCATCGACCGACTGATGCAGTTCGCCGCCTCCGGCCGGCTGCGCGAGCAGGCCATCGACGTCGGCCAGCCGATCGAGGTGTTCGCCGCGAACGCCAACGCGGGCAATGCGGTGGTCCATACGCCGGACGGCCGCGAGGAGTCGGCACCCGTCCGGCAGCTCGACGACGGCGCCGTCGTTTACTGGCAGGGCGCCGACGTCAGCGGCGTGTACACGGTCTCTGTCGGCGGCGCGACGCATCTCGTCGCCGTCAACCCGCCGGCGCTCAACGCCTATCAGGGACACGCCAGCGACCTGGCGCGGGCCACGCCGGATGAAATCAAGTCCGCCTTTCCCGATTGGGACCTGCAGATCGTCGGCGACCTGGGAAACGTGAAGCACGCGGCCGGGGCCGTCGGCTATCGGGAACCCGATCCAATCGGTCCGGCGATCGCGCACGTGCTGCTGCTGATCCTGCTGGGCCTGTTTTTCGTCGAGGTGGTGCTGGCGTGGCTGTTCGGCCACTACACCGCGGTGGCGACGTTGGAAGAGGAAGCGGCAATGGCCGGCATGACCCGCCGGCGCTGGCTGGCCGCACGGCTGCCGCTGTATCTGCTGTCCGCCCTGTTCGTCGCGGCCCTTGTCGGCGTCGGCTTCGTTTTGATCCATTACGCTGCCACGGGCGATTTCCTGAGCTTTATGCCCGACGGGATCCGCGCCTGGTGGGAAGGCCGGCCGCCGCTGGCCGCCGGAGAATCCCGGCACTGGACGTTGGAATCCTCCTCGGCCACGTTCTGGAACAATCGCCTCGATCCGTGGCTCACCTGGATCGTGCTGGGATTGGGGACGGCGCTGGTGCTGGCCATCTACTTCCGGGAAGGCCGCAGGGTCGGCGTCGGCCACCGTCTCCTGATGGCCGGCTTGCGCCTGGGCCTGCTGCTGCTGCTGATCCTGGTTATCCTGCCGCAGCTGCGGGTCTGGTATGAGCGACAGGCCGCGCCGGACCTGGTCCTCATCCTGGACGATTCCAAGAGCATGAGCACGGTGGACAAGTACCGTGATCCGAAGATTCAAGCCGCGGCCGACGCCCTGGCCAAGCGAGCCGACGTGCCGGAGGCCGACCGGCTGCGCCTGGCCCAGACGATCGTGACCCGTCCGGAGACCGACTGGCTGCGGACGCTGCTGACCCAGCGCAACGTCCGGCTGCACATATACCACTGCTCCAGCCGGCTGCACCGCCTGGCCGACGTCACCAAGCCGGAGGAGCTGGGCGATGCGACGACGGCCATCCAGTCGCTTCCGCCTGAACCGCCCCGAGACGCCACGCCGCCGGGCGCCCCGTCGGCCGCCGCGACGGATCGCGCCGCCCGCTTCGCTGCCAACGACTCCACTCAAATCGGCACGGCCTTGCGTCAGGTGCTGGCCGAATACAACGCCTCGTCGCTGGCCGGCGTCGTCGTGCTGACTGACGGCGTCAGCACCGAGGGCGAGAACCTCGACCACGTCGCCGACGCCGCCCGCGACCAGGGCGTGCCGCTCTTCTTCGTCGGCATCGGCGACGCCAACGAAATGCACAACCTCCGCCTGCACGACCTGCAAGCCGTGGACAGCGTCTACGTCAACGACCACATCGTTTTCGACCTGATGCTCCACGGCGTCGGCTATCCCGGCCAAACCGTGCCCATCACGCTCAAGGAAAAAGGCAAGGACGAAGTCCTCGAGAAAAAGGACGTGACGCTCAACACAGCCGACGACGATGTAAAGGTGCAGCTGCAATACAAACCGACGGAACCGGGCGAGCGGACGTTCGTCATCGAGACGCCGCTCAAGCCGGACGAATCGGACAAGGAGGACAACCGCGTCGAGCGCAAGGTCTTCGTCCGCGAAGCCAAGCTCATCAAGGTGCTGTACGTCGAGGGCTATCGGCGTTACGAGTTCCATTTTCTCAAGACGCTCCTGGAGCGCGAGAGCGATCGGGTCAAGAACAACAAGACTATGGACCTCAAGGTGGTGCTGCTCAGCGCCGATCCGGGCTTCGAGGACGAGGAACGCAACGCCCTCAAAGAGATTCCGAGCAAGGAGGAGCTGAACAATTTCGACGTGATTCTCCTGGGCGACGTGAATCCGCACCCGAAGGACAACGGCGAGAAGATGACGGAGCATTTGAAGGACATTGCGGAGTGGGTTACGGAACACGGCGGCGGGTTGCTCATGATCGCCGGAGACCGCTATGCTCCGTTCGCCTACCGCGACTCGCCGCTTAAGGACGTGCTGCCGGTGGAAGTGGTCGCCGACCATTTGCCGGACGAATCGACCGTGCTGCGGACGGAGGGTTTCAGGCCGGAGCTGACGCCGGACGGCGAGCGGCATCCAATCTTTCGCTTCGAGGCGGACGTCGGAAAGAACAAGGAGGCGTGGGACCATCTGCGCGACATGTA
>DATKHW010000410.1:0-2312 GCA_035546275.1 Gemmataceae bacterium | reverse complement strand
TTCTCGGCGTCAACCTTGGCAAGCTCGGTTTCCTGGCGGACCTCAGCCCGGCCGAGGTGCGGCGCTGTTTTCCGGCCGTCGCCCGGGGGGAGTACCGCGTCACGCATCACCTCATGTTCGAATGCGTGCTGGACGGCTCCGGGCAACGGCGGACCTATCTCGGCCTCAATGAGATCGCCGTCCAAACCGCGCCGCCGTTTCACATGCTGGAGTTGGAATTGACCGTGGACGGGGAACCGGCGTCGCGTTACGGCGGCGACGGCTTGATCGTATCCACGCCGATCGGATCCACCGGCCACAGCCTTTCGGCCGGCGGTCCGATCCTCGGTCAGGACCTCAACGTCTTTGCCGTCACGCCGATCTGCGCCCACACGCTGACGAACCGGCCCGTCGTCGATTCCGCCGACAAGGTGTACACCATTTCGGTTCGGCGAGAGGCGGGCGCCTTTGTGGTCATCGACGGCCAGGACGCCGTCCCAGTAAGCGCCGGCAGCACCATCACCATCCGGCGGGCGCCGGTGACGTTCGGCCTGGTCAAGACGGCCGGCCGGAGCTATTACCAGACCCTCCGCGACAAGCTGCGCTGGGGCGAGCAGCCGAACTACCGCGACGAACCAACCGCCGCGCCGCAGCGTACCACACACATTGCGACCGCCGCGGAGCAGCCATGACGACCACGGTGTGCAAGCGCGTGACTTACCGCGGCCGCGTCCAAGGCGTCGGCTTCCGCTACACCGCCCATGGATTGGCCCACGGCTTCGCGGTGGCCGGTTACGTCCGCAATCTGCCGACCGGCGAAGTGGAGTTGGTCGCGGAAGGCCGCTCCGAGCAAGTGGATGCCTTTCTTGCGGCCGTGGGCGAGCGGATGGCCGACAACATCGTCGGCTCGACGGTGCAGAGCGCTCCGCCGACCGGCGCCGCCGGTTTTCAGATCCGCGGTTGACCTTTGAGGCGCTATGTTCTTTTCCCTTCCGTACTTGGCCACGGTCTTCGTCCTGATCCTCATCCAGGCTATGGCGGCCGTGCCTTGGGTGACCACGGTCTTCGCCAACCGCACGCTGACGCTTGGGGAAATCCTGCGAGAATCATTCCTGCCCAGGACGCTGCTTCGCGTTCTGGTGGTAGGGGTGGTATTGGCCGTCGTTTCCCTCGGATTGGGGCAGGACCGGACCACGCTCGAAACCGTGGGCATGTGGGCGGGTTTTCTTTTTCAACTGCAGTTGATCGTGGATTTCTTTCTCCTTGGCTTCCCGTTGCTAATGAAAGTTTGGCCCAAAGGCGGCGCGGTGGCCTTCGCCGCTTTCCGGGAAGGCGTCCGCCAGCCGATGTTTTGGGTCCTGTTTATCTTTGCCTTCCTGGCGCTGGTCGTCTCGCTGGTGGTGCCCTATTTCACTTTCGGCGAGGACCTGGTCATGGTCAAGGACCTGGGATTTGACACGATGATGCTGGCGGCCGCCCTGTTCGGCGCCATCGCCGCCAGCCAGTCGATCAGCGAGGAGATCGAAGGCCGCACCGCCGTCACCCTCATGAGCAAGCCGGTGTCGCGCCGCCAGTTCCTCCTGGGCAAGTTCCTCGGCATTTTGCTGGCGTCGCTGCTGATGTTCGCCCTGCTCGGCTGGGTATTCGAAGGGTTGATTCCCACCAAGTCGTGGCTGGACCGGCTGGACCCTGTTCCGAATCCGGCCTGGCTGACTTCGACGCTGGCTTCTTTCAACCTGCCCGATCCAGCGACCGATCTGCTCCGCGGCGTCGGTTTGTGGGTGGACCAGACGCTGCAAGTGCTGCCCGGCCTGGTGATGACGTTTTCCGAAGTGACGGTGCTGCTGGCGGTGGCCGTCGCCCTGGCGACGCGAACCACTATGGTCGTCAACCTGGCGACGGTTTTGGCGATCTATTTTCTCGCCAACGTAACGCCGGTCCTTGTTCAGATTGGCGACGAAGCCACGGCGGCGGCCAAGGCCGCGCACCGGGTGGACGCCGGGGCGGAGTTGTTGTCCTTTACAGCCGGCCTCTTCAACATTCTGCTGCCGGACTTAGACGCTTTTCGCATCGGCCCGGCGCTGGTGGCCGACATCGCCGTGCCGGCGCCGTACGTCCTGTCCGTGCTGTTTTACGGCATGCTGTACACGCTGATTGTGCTGCTGCTGGGGTTAGTGCTGTTCGAGGATCGCGATTTGGCGTAATGGAAAAGCGCAGCGCCAGCAAGTGATCTGACGACGGCACTTGCTTACATTGTCGCCGCCTTCACGGCAGTTGATTCAGCGTGTAATAGCCCTCCGGATGCAGCACCGCATCGCCGTCGGCCGATTTGA
>DATKHW010000409.1:0-7100 GCA_035546275.1 Gemmataceae bacterium | reverse complement strand
AGGTTCCTGCCGCCGCAGCCCCGGCGCTTTGTTTTTTCCACCTCCCGTGATGGGTCGCCGCCCCGTTTCCGCATGAATCCGATAGGGACGTGACGGCCGGCCCAAAAAAATCGGCGCTGCGTAAAAAGCGCCGGCGTTCGGCGTACCCAAAGATGAACTGCCATACCGCCTGCATCCGGACTCGCACCTGGAAGATGAAGGAGTGCCGCAGTGCTGCGTTCCTCGCTGATCGCCCTTGTTCGCGTGGTGGGTTTCGTGCTGCTGGGGGTCGTCGCTGGCTTCATCGTCTTCGTCATGCTTCATGCAGCCTTGCACACCTGGATACCCGGCGTCGCCGCTCCGACCCGGGAAGGTCGGCAGAACAATCCGACCAACCCGCCGCTGGCGGCCGCGGCCGATGAGGCCCTCACCGTTGCGATTCCGAACCACGTCACGCTGATTGTTCACGGCGTCAGCGACGACGGCAAGGGCTGGTCGCGCCGCTTCAAGGACGCCCTGGATGCGGGCGACCCGACGGACGGTTTGCCAGACGTGTATCTGTTCCGCTGGACGCAGCCTGACGGCCGGGCGCCCGACTTCACGCAAGCCCGCAACCGCGTGGCCGGTTTGGAGGATCGCTTCCCCGATCAGCCGGCGACCGAAGCGGTCTATCAAGTGGCGGTGGCCGAGCGGATGCACGACTTCCTGGTCGGCGCCCGCGCTCTCTACGCCGAATACGGCATTGACGGCCGGATCGACGTGGTCGCCCACAGCCAGGGGACGCTGATTACGCTCGAAGCCCTCGATCAGGGCGGCGAAGCGGACAACGTCGTGTTCCTCGGCTCGCCGCTGCTCTACACGGGCGACCGTCAGGACGACGTGATCGCCGCTTTGCCGCACATCCGCGGCGTCCTTTTCAACTACTTCACGCCGAGCGACAAGGCCATGCGAGCGATGGGCGGCGGCATCATCTTCGAGCCGCGCGGCTGGCCGCAGACGGACCTGCCGCCGAACAAGGTGGTGCAGGTCCGCGTGAACGTCGCCGGCCACACGGGCTACTACACCGAGGACGCCATCCGCGCGAACTACCTGGACAAACTCGGCGCTCAGGGCGCCCCCGGCTGCCGTTTGTCCCCGGCGAAGGCGGTGGAATTCACGGAGAAATGGAACAAGCTGACGGCGGCCGCGGGCCTGATCGACCCGGAGTGATCGCCGCCGGAACAAAAACGGCGGGCCGGTCCCAATCGTCTAAAGTGCGCCGCAGTGCATACAACAACTGCGGCAAACACTTCTCGACACGAGGGACCAGTCATGCGTCGCGCCTACCTGATCGCGGCCGGGATCGGCCTGGCGGCCGTCGTCGCTCTGACCGCTTACGTCACCCGCAGCCTCGCCGACCCGCCCAAGCCGGTCGCCGATGCGCCGAAGCCTCCCGCCGTAGCCGCGCCAGCGCCGGCGGCCACCGCTCCATCGGAGACAGCTGTGCAGCTGCCGATCGGCCAGGTGGTGCTATTCAGCAGCGGCGTCGGCTATTTTCAGCGCGAAGGCGTCATCGACGGGGATGCTCGCGTCGATCTCTCCTTCCCCGTCTCCGATATCAACGACCTCATCAAGAGCATGGTGCTGCGCGATCTCGACGGCGGCCATGTCTCCGCCGTGAGCTACGACAGCAATGCTCCCGTCGAGAAGACGTTGCAGAGCTTTGCGGTGAACCTGTCGGCTAATCCGTCCTTCGGCCAAATCCTCAACCAGGCCCGCGGTGAGAAGGTCGAAGTCGTGTTGCAGCAAGCCAACGCCGCTCAGCCCGGCACGATGACCGGGAGCATCATGGGCGTCGAGACGAAACAGGAGGCCGTCGATAAGGCCGTGGTCAATGTCGAGCAGCTGAACATGTGGTGCGCCGACGGCATGAGAAGCGTCAAGCTATCGGAGCTGTAGCGGGTGCGCTTCCTCAATCCGGTCATGGACAACGAGGTTCGCAAAGCCCTGGAAACCTTGACGCTGTCGCACGACACGCAGAAGAAGGCCGTTTCGCTCAATTTTGTGGGCGAGGGCAAGCGGAACGTGCGCGTCGGTTATGTGATCGAGAACCCGATCTGGAAAACCAGCTACCGGTTGGTGCTGGGAAAGGAGAAGGAAGACAAGCCGTTCCTGCAAGGTTGGGCCGTGGTCGAAAACGCGACGGATGAGGACTGGAAGGACGTAAGAATGGCCTTGGTGAGCGGCCGGCCCATCAGCTTCCAGATGGACCTGTACACGCCGCTATATGTCCCGCGTCCGACGGTCGTGCCCGAACTGTTCGCATCGCTGCAACCCGTCACCTATAACGGCGACCTCAATGGCCGTAACGATCTCGCATTCGGCGAATTCTTTGACAAACGCACGGGCGTGCTGCGCAAGAACGAGGAGGCCGATAAAGAAGTTTTGGAAGGGAAAGACGCAAAGCCGGCGGATGGGCTTGTCGCCCAACGCGGATTCGTCGTCTCCGGCGGCGCCAGCGCCAATTTAGGGCGCGACCTGGCGGAGCGAATGCAACTTGGCGACGCCGGAGTCTCAACGATGGCTACCGCGACCAAGCTGGGCGATTTCTTCCAGTACGCCATCGACAAGCCGGTTGCGCTGCCTCGTCAGAAGTCGGCCCTCCTGCCCATCGTCAACAAGGACGTGGAGGGCACACGCGTCTCCATCTACAACGAACGCACGCAGGCCAAGTTCCCCCTGCTCGGCCTCAAATTCAAGAACACCAGCGGCCTGCACCTGATGCAAGGACCCATCACGGTCTTTGAAGGCTCCAACTACGCCGGCGATGCGAGGATTCTCGATGTCGAGCCGAATGAGGAACGGCTCATTTCCTATGCCGTGGACCTTGGTACGGAAGTCAACCCGGTTCCCTCGTCGGACAATGGCCGGCTGGTGCAGGTGAAGATCGTCAAGGGCATTCTGCACAGCCAGACGAAGGTTCGCGAGACCAAGACCTACACCACCGTCAACCGCAATGACCAGGAGCGGTTGGTCCTCGTCGAGCATCCCGTTCGCAACGAGTTCCATCTCACCGACGACACCGCGAAACCGGCGGAGACGGCCAGCGACGTGTACCGCTTCGAGGTGAAGGTCCCGGCCGGCAAGAGCGCCACGCAGGTCGTCACGGAAGAACGGATCGTCAACGAGCAGGTGCAGCTGACCAACAGCAACGACGACCAGATGCGCTTCTTTATCAACACCACCATCAGCAGCGCCAAGGTCAAGGATGGGTTGAAGCAAGCGCTGGACCTGCGGCATACCCTGGCGCTGACACAGCAGGCCATCGCCGACAAGCAGCGCGAGCTGAAGGACATCACCGACGACCAGGTCCGTCTGCGCGCCAATCTGAAGGAAATGCCGCCGACGGCCGCCGCTTACAAGCGGTACCTGGACAAGTTCGACGCCCAGGAGACGCAGATCGAGAAGCTGCAAGAGGACATCAAGAAGATGCAGGGCACCGAGAGCCAGCAACGCAAAGACTTCGAGGACTTCCTCAATAACTTCTCGGCCGATTAGCGTTCAAAAAATCTCACGCAAAGGCGCAAAGGCGCAAAGCGGTTTCTTTGGGTCTTTGGGTCTTTGCGTGAGATTTCTCAAACCGTTTATGCCTTTGTATCGTCTGGCGCTGTGAACGCACTGCACGAAAACGACATTCGCCTCTCTCTCTGAAAGGATCAATCATGCGTCGCGCCTACTTATTGGCGGCCGCGACCGGCCTGGCGGCCGTCGTCGGCCTGACCGCCTATCTCACCCGAAGCCTCGCCGACCCGCCCAAGCCGTCCCCTCCTGGCCTCCCTCCCGCCGCTCCCGCCGCGGCCGCCGCGCAGTCCGAGACCTCGGTTCAGCTGCCGATCGGCCAGGTGGTGCTATTCAGCAGCGGCGTCGGCTATTTTCAGCGCGAAGGCGTCATCGACGGCGATGCCCGCGTCGATCTCTCCTTCCCCGTCTCCGACATCAACGACCTCATCAAGAGCATGGTGCTGCGCGACCTCGACGGCGGACACGTCTCCGCCGTCAGCTACGACAGCAACGCGCCCGTCGAAAAGACGTTGCAGAGCTTCGCGGTGAACCTGTCGGCCAATCCGTCCTTCGGCCAAATCCTCAACCAGGCCCGCGGCGAGAAGGTCGAAGTCGTTTTGCAGCAGGCCAACGCCGCTCAGCTGGGAACAATGACCGGCAGCATCATGGGCGTCGAGACGAAACAGGAGGCCGTCGATAAGGCCGTCGTCAACGTCGAGCAGCTGAACATGTGGTGCGCCGACGGCATGAGAAGCGTCAAGCTGTCGGAGCTGCAGCGGGTGCGCTTCCTCAATCCGGTCATGGACAACGAGGTGCGGAAGGCGTTGGAAACCTTGACGCTGTCCCATGACACGCAGAAGAAGGCGGTTTCTCTCAATTTTGTGGGCGAAGGGAAGCGCAACGTGCGCGTCGGTTATGTGATCGAAAACCCGATTTGGAAGACGAGCTATCGGCTGGTGCTGGGCAAAGAGAAAGAGGATAAGCCGTTCCTGCAAGGCTGGGCCGTCGTCGAAAACGCCACCGACGAAGACTGGAAAGACGTGCGTATGGCCTTGGTGAGCGGCCGGCCCATCAGCTTCCAGATGGATCTGTATACGCCGCTGTACGTGCCGCGGCCAACGGTCGTCCCCGAGCTGTTCGCCTCACTGCGGCCGGTCACCTACAACGACGATCTCACCCGTACACGAGGCGAAATGACAGCGGCGAGGACCCCATTAGACTCGCCCCCTCCGGCGCCCCCAGGCGCGGGGGGCTTCGGAGGGGGTAGGCCCGGCGCTGACGCCTTTGCCCGGAAGGACAGGGCCGCCGACGACGGCAAGCCCGAATTGGCCAAGCAGCTCGGCGCCCAACTGGCCGAAAAGATGGACCTCGGCGGCGCCGGCGTTTCGACGATGGCAACGGCGACCAAGCTGGGCGACTTCTTCCAGTACGCCATCGACAAGCCAGTAACATTGCCCCGCCAGAAATCCGCTCTCCTGCCCATCGTCAACAAGGACGTGGAAGGGACGCGCGTCTCCATCTACAACGAACGCACCCAAGCCAAATTCCCCCTGCTCGGTCTCAAGTTCAAGAACACTAGCGGCCTGCATTTGATGCAAGGCCCGATCACCGTCTTTGAAGGCTCCAACTACGCCGGAGACGCCCGCATCCTCGATGTCGAGCCCAATGAAGAACGGCTGATCTCCTATGCCGTGGACTTGGGCACCGAAGTGAATCCGGTTCCGTCTTCGGACAACGGCCGGCTGGTGCAGGTGAAGATCGTCAAGGGCATCCTGCACAGCCAGACCAAGGTGCGCGAGACCAAGACCTACACCATCGTCAACCGCAACGATCAAGAGCGGCTGGTGCTGGTCGAGCATCCCGTCCGCAACGACTTCCATCTCACCGATGACACTGCCAAACCCGCCGAGACAGCTTCCGACGTGTATCGCTTCGAGGTGAAAGTGCCCGCCGGCAAGACGTCCACACAGGTGGTGACGGAGGAACGGATCGTCAACGAGCAGGTGCAGCTGACCAACAGCAACGACGATCAGATGCGCTTCTTCCTCAACAGCACGATCAGCAGCGCCAAGGTCAAGGACGGTTTGAAGCAGGCGTTGGATTTGCGTTTCACGCTGGCGGCGACGCAACGGGCCATCGCCGACAAGCAGCGGGAGCTGAAGGACATCACCGACGATCAGGTGCGGCTGCGCGCCAACCTCAAGGAGATGCCTCCGACGGCCGCCGCTTACAAGCGGTATTTGGACAAGTTCGACGCCCAGGAAACGCAGATCGAGAAGCTGCAAGAAGACATCAAGAAGATGCAGGGCACGGAAAGCCAGCAACGCAAAGACTTCGAGGACTTCCTCAACAACTTCTCCGCCGAATAGAATGCGCAGGGGCGGGGTTACCCCGCCCCTGCACACGCAAAGACGCGGTAGGGGCGGGGTTACCCCGCCCCTACTTTGCTTTGCGCGCCCTTTTTCGGAGGAACCCCGATGAAACGCCGAGACTTCATGAAGGTGGTGACGGCCGCCGCTCCTCTGGCGGCCGGCGGACTGTTCGCGCGGATCGACGTCGTCTCCGGCGCGGCGCCGCCGGAAGACAAGCCCGAACGGCCCAAGGACGTGGTTCGCGGCGACATGCGCTATCGGCCGCTGGGCAAAACCGGAGAAGAGGTATCCATTTTGGGTGTCGGCGGGTACCACATGGGCGTCCCCAGCGAGGCGGAGGGAATCAAGATCGTTCGCACCGCCGTCGACGCCGGCGTCAACTTCATGGACAACAGCTGGGACTACCACGACGGCGGCAGCGAAGTACGCATGGGCAAGGCGCTCAAGGACGGCTACCGCAAAAAAGTCTTCCTCATGACCAAGATCGACGGCCGCACCAAGGAGTCGGCTGCCAAGCAGATCGACGATTCGCTGCGCCGGCTGCAGGTGGACGTGATCGACCTGATGCAGCACCACGAGGTCATCCGCATGGAGGACCCCGACCGCATCTTCGCCGAGGGCGGAGCGATGGAAGCCTTCCTTGACGCCAAGAAGGCCGGCAAGATCCGCTTTATCGGCTTCACCGGCCACAAGGACCCTCTGGTTCATCTGCGAATGCTGGAAGTCGCCGGCAAGCACAATTTCCATTTCGACGCGGTGCAGATGCCGCTGAATGTGATGGACGCCCATTTCCGCAGCTTCGGCCAGCACGTGCTGCCGGTTCTGGTGCGGGAAGGGATCGGCGTGCTGGGCATGAAGCCGATGGCCAGCGGCGCCATTCTCAAGAGCAACACGGCCACGGCCGCGGAGTGCCTGCGCTACGCCATGAGCCTGCCGACCTCCGTGGTCATCGCCGGCATGGACAATATGGACGTGCTCAAGCACCACCTCGACGTCATCAAGACATTCGAGCCGCTGACCGAGGATCAGACGGCCGCGCTGCTCAAGAAGACGGCGGACGCGGCGGCCGACGGCAAGTATGAGCTGTTCAAGACGTCCAATCCCTTTGATGCGACGGCCAGCCATCCGGAATGGCTGGGGTGAGCTCAGCTATCGGGCGAGCGGCCGGCGTGAGCCGGCTGATGAGGCGCCTCATCAGCCGGCTCACGC
>DATKHW010000408.1:0-5886 GCA_035546275.1 Gemmataceae bacterium | reverse complement strand
CGTCGAGGTCGCCGGCCGCCAGGTACGCAAGGGCCGATTCATATCCCGCCAGGGCGCGGTTCAATGCGTCGGGGGCGCCCTTTTCGGGCCATTGATACACCCGGCTAAGGTCGGCGGCGGCGACGGCCCACTGCTCCTGTTCGGCCGCCAGACGGCCCCGCTGCAGGACCAAGGCGCCGTCGTCTGGGGTCAGCTCAACGGCCCGGTCAAGCAAGGTCCGCGCCTCTTTTAGCTTTCCTGCGGATTGCAGGCCCTGGGCTAGGCCGACGAGCAGCGACACGTCGCGCGACGATTTCTCAATTCTCAGCAGCCGCTCCGTCACCGTTTCATATCGCGCGAAATCTGCACACAACTCCGTTTTCAGAGGGAACGGGTCTTTCCAAGGCCCCCGCGCGATCGCCGCGGCATAATCGTCGTCGGCCTGGTCCCAGCGCTCCGCCAAGGCGTCGAGGTCGCCTTGCCTCCAGTGGAAATACAAATCCGCGGGGTGAAGGGCGCGCGCCGCCAGGAAGTCCGCTTCCGCCTTCTCCTGTTCTCCCAGCGCCGCATAGGCCGTGCTGCGGGCCAGCAGGTCGGGCCAGAATGTGGGGTCGGTTTTTAGCAGGGCATCCAAATGGCCGACTGCCTCTTTCCACTGCTTGTTGCGCAGGCACTGCTCGGCCTGCCTGCGATGCGGGGCGTTGATCGCTGCCTCGGCCTCGCGCCGGAGGAGCAGGATGCGCAGGGCGGCGTCCGCCGGCCGGCTGTTCCCGAGCTTAACCGGCAGGTCCTCCAAGGTTTCCCACGGCGGCCCTCCCGTCTGCTGCTCGATGGTCCGGTCCGCCTGTTCCAGCGCGGCGCGCGCATCGTCCATCCGGCCCAACCGGTGGTACGCCAGCGCCAGGGCCAGCGACAACGCCGGCTGATCCACTCGCCCCAGCAGCTGCTCGCCGGCCACGTTTTCCACCACCTTCTTCTCTTGGCCGGCGCGGACGCAAGCCCACCAATAGATGGCGGAGGAGCCGAAGGGATCGGGCAAGTCGTATTGCCGCCGCGTCTCGAAGCGTTGCAGCGTGTCCTTCGGGGCTGCGATGTCATTGGGCGCCAGCGTGAGGGCCTCGCCCACCTGCAATGATGCAATATCGGTATGGTCGCCGAAGCGCTTCACCAGCTCCCGACAAACATCCACATAGCCGTCGCGGTCGTCGGTGGCGGCCCGCAGCAGCGCGAGCAACAGCAAGTCGCCCGACGACTTCTCCGGCTCGACCCGAAGCAGGCGCCCGAAATCGGCGGCGGCGTCTTGCAGTCGGCCCAATTCGGCATTCCAGGTTCCGCGGTCGCGGAGCATATCTGGATCGTCGGGCCGGATGCGGAGCGCCTCGGTCGCCCACTGCACCGCTCGTTCACGGTCGCTCATCACCGTCCGACACACCCGCGCGCAGTCAAGTCGCAAGACAAAGTCGTCCGGGCGGCGCTGCGCCACGCGCGACAGGGCGAGCGGGTCGTTCGGCAAGAAGGCGCGGAATTGGGCCGCCTGCTCTCCTTGAAGGACCTCAAGCGCCCGACACGCAAGATCGGCGGCCGCGTCCCAGTCCTCGACGCCGGCAAGGACGTTAAAGGCTCCCAGCCAGTGATTCGCATCGGGGCGCTTCATTGCAACGAACCGTGCGATGTCGGCGTTGCACTGGTCGCGCTGACCGATGTCCGCGTACAGGTGGGCCCGTGTGACAAGAAGCGCGGCGGGGTCATCAGGCGTATGATCCAACTCTTGTGTCAGGTCCGCGATGGCTCGCTCCTTGCGGCCGATAATCATATCGGCCCAGGCGAGCTGTCCCCACAGGCCCGGCGGCTCGGCGCGTTCCGCCCCGCGAATCGCGGCGGCCGCCTCCCGATAAAGCGACTGGCCCTCCTCTCTCTCCATTTCCGACCACATATCGTTTTGCAAGCCCGGCGCAGCGCCATCGTGGATTCTTTGCAAACGATCTTCAGCGCTTTGCAGCAAGACCACTGACGTTTTGTCGTCCTTGCCCTTGTGGTGCTGGATCAGTGCGCCGATCAGCAGAAATAACGAGGCGCCGCCGTTGTCTTTCCAGGCGGCCGGATCGCCTAGTTCCTTGAGCCGGCGCTCGGCTTCGTCGAACCGCCCGGCGCGATATTGCACCATCGCTAGGACGCCCGTGGTCGTCCAGGGAAAGGACTGGCCCGACGCCTTGATGACTTCTTCGAGGCGCCGGGCCTGCGCGTCGAGGCTGGGAACGGCGTCCGGGCCGAGGCAGCACGCCAGAGAGAGCCAAATAGGGTCTTCTTTGTCGCCGTGGAGGAACCTTTGCTCCATGCGAGAACAGACGGCGCGATAGCCCTTCGCGTCGCCCTGCTGCAAGCGCAAACCGGCGAAGCGGAGCCACAATTCCGGCTCCTCCGGCTCCCTCAAATTGAACATGCGCGTCAGGTCGGCGAGGGCTTCCTCCCCCAGGCCGAGGTGGTAATACAGCTCAGCCCGCTCGCGCCAGACCAGCGCATATTCCGGCATCCGCTCCACTGCCGTCGTGAGGTCGGCGTGCGCCTCTTTCATGTTGCCGACTGCTTGCAGTTGTCGGGCGCTCGCCATCAGGGCGTTGACCTCGTAGAGCGCGGCCATGCGGTCGCGCAGGCGGCCCGCGTTGTCGTCCGCCTCCTTACGGGCCGCGTCGGCGTCGGCATGGGCCTTCCGCTCGTCGGCCGCCAGCTTCGCCTCGTGCTGGGCCGTTTCGCGGTATTCGTAAGCGTCCCAGTCGGCGACCAGGGCCACGCCGCAAAGCACCAGCGCCAGCGCCGCGGACAGCCCCGCCACAGTGGGGTTGCGCCGCGCCCAGCGCCACAGCTTCTCCGCCGCGCCCACCCGCCGCGCACGGATCGGCCGGTCGTCCAGGAAGCGCTGCAGGTCGTCGGCCATCTGCTCCGCCGTCTGGTAGCGGCGCGCCGGGTCGCGGTCGATGGCCTTGTGGACGATGGTTTCCAGGTCGCGCGGCATGGAGCGGTCCAGCTGGCGCAGCCGCGGCGGATCGGCGTGCAGCACCTGATGCACCAGCTGCTGCCGGTCCGGCGCCGCGAACGCCGGCCGCAGCGCGAGCAGTTCGTATAGCGTCAGGCCAAGGCTGTATAGGTCGCTTCGCAGATCGCCCTTGCCGCTGAAGCGCTCCGGGGCCATGTACCTTAGCGTACCGACAATGTCGCCGGTGTGCGTGAGGTCTTCACTGTCCGCCGCCTTGGCCAAACCGAAGTCCGTGACCCAGAGATTGCCGTGGGCGTCCAGAAGGAGGTTGGACGGCTTGACGTCGCGGTGCAGCGTCCCCTGGGCGGCGGCATAGGCGAGGGCCTGGGCGGTCTGGATGCCGATGCGGGCGACGCCGCCCCAGTAGGCCCGGCCGGTGTCGGAGCGGCCCGACGACTCCGGCGGTGCGGCCGGCGCCGTGGATTCTCCGGGGGCTGACGCCCCCGGCTCGCCGGATGACGGCGCGGCGCTCGATGCGAACTTGCCGGTCAGCAGAGACAGGGCCGCCGATTCGGCGGCGCCGTGCTTCGCCGCCCCAGCCGCCGATCCCTGGCGCTTCCGGCGGATCTCCTGCAACTCGGCCAGCACCTGATCGAGTCCCTGTCCCTGGATGAATTGCATGACGTAGTAGTGCAGCCCATCCTGCTCGCCGACGCCATGCACCGGCACGATGTTCGTATGATGCAGCCGCGCCGCCGCCTTGGCCTCCCGCTGAAAACGCCGCAAGCGCTGCGGCTCCATCAGCGCATGCGCCGGCAGCACCTTTAGCGCCACGTGCCGCCCCAGCGATTCCTGCTCCGCCTCATACACGACGCCCATGCCGCCGCGGCCGACCTCGCGCAGGATGCGGAAATCGCCCAGCCGCTTCAACGTGGGCGCCGGGCCGCCGGCGAACGGCCCGGTGCTGTCGCCCTGATCGGGCCGGACGCCCTCCATCATCACGAGGCCGGGAAATAGATCGCGGATGTCGTCGGCCAGGTCGGGACAGCGCGCGGTGAATTCGTCCAGCGACGGCCGTTCGCCGGCGCGATGGCGGGCCACGAACTCCTCGGCCAACACGTCCAGCGGGTTCACTTCGGAGCTGGATTCGGACATGGCGATCCCCTTTGCTCTCCGATGCATGCGCCGACGCGCTACTTGCCGCCGTCCGGGGCCGGCACATTCAACTCCGTCCTGGCCTCGCGCAGCAGGATCTGATATTCGAGCCAGTCTGAAAGCCACATTCCGGGCGGAAGCCACGCGGCCTGCTCTTTGGGCCGATGGGCATTCACGTCGTCGAGCCATGCCGTTGCCTTGTCGAACCATTGGCGCGCCTCTGCGGGCTGATTCATCCGCTGACACGCCAGGGCCAGCACCAGCCAGTTCAGCGCCCGTCCCGTCCACGTCGGGCTAGCCTTGGCCGACTCCTGACACCAGCGCTCCGCCTCGCTGAAATGGCCGGCCCGGTAGTGGTCCAAACCCAGGGCTTGGAGAGCGCCGGCGTAGGTGGGGTAGGCGGCGACATACGCCTCTCCCCAATGGACCAGCGGCGCCGGATCAGCAAGGGAGCCGGGCCTCAAGGCGACGCTGATGGCCAGGTAGGATGCGGTGTCGTCGTCGGGCTTCTTGCCATAGCGTTCCGCCAGCGCCGCGCATTGCTTTCGGTAGCCCGCGTCGTCGCCGTTCAGCGCGTGCAGGCAATCGCGCCGCAGCCAATCCTCGCCGAACGGCTGCTGCACCGCCACGACGCGGTCGTAATCGACGGCCGCATCCTTCCAGCGGCCGACCCGGGCATAGACCTCTCCGCGCTCCAGGCGCAGGCCGTCGTCATCCGGCAACCGTTTCACTGCCTCCATGAAATCGGCCAGGGCCAGTTCGCATTCGTTGCTGTTGGCATGGGCGCGCGCCCGCGTCGCGTAGAGAAGGCCGTTGTCCGGACGCAATTTGAACAATCTTTCCATGAGAGGGGGGAGCGACGACTGCGGCGTGATGAGGTCCGTGGCCCAGTGCGCTTGACGCGGCGAATCGCCTGCCAGATCAAGCACTCGGGCGCTGTCGGCCGCCGCTTCGTCCCAATGTTCCTGCGCCATGTTGATTTGAGCTCGCCGCACGTATGGCTCCGGTGCGCTGGGCAGGATGTCGATGGCCTTTCCGTAGGCGGCGATGGCATCGGTAGGATGGCCGTTCGTTTGGAGGTTGGCGGCGCGCTGCAGCCAGAGCCGCGCGTCGCGCGGCCGGAGACGCGCCAGCGCTGCGAACTCTGGATCGTTCTGCAGAACATCGGGGGGCACGGCCGAATCGGGGGTCGCGAGGTCATTTTTCTCAAGCCCCTGGCTGAAGTCGGCGGCGGCCTGGTCCCACTTTTCCTGGAGAGCGTATATGCGGCCGCGCTCGAACCACACCCTTGCGTTGTCGGAGTGTTCTTTTACAACCGCCTCGAAGTCAGCGAGGGCGTCTTCCCAGCGATGCTGCCTGGCCAGCACACGGCCGCGCTCGAGCTGCAACGTCCAGTCGGCCGGCCTTTCCGCCATCACACGCGTGAGGTCCGCAGCCGCCTCGTCGGTTTGACCCAGTGTGGTGCGCCTCCGGGCGCGCACAAGCCAGTGGAGGGAGTGTTCCGCCGGCGCCGGTTCGCCCAGGCCTTGGTGGGCCTCGCGGCGCAGCATGAAGAGGGCAAGGTCGTAATAGAGCCGATACTGATCGTAATTGAAGTCCTCGCCATTAAGGGATACGTAGCCCAGGGTATTGGTCAGGTCGTCGTCGAGGTCCTTGAGATGCTTCCTTGCCTGGTCGTCCTGCCCAAGACCGTGCCGCGCCATGGCCAGGATCGCGCGATGGTAGGTCAGGTTGCTGGGCAAGGTCTTTTGCAGTTCGGCGTCGCCCTCGAAATAGCGCAC
>DATKHW010000407.1:0-9118 GCA_035546275.1 Gemmataceae bacterium | reverse complement strand
TATCGAGCAGGAAACGCAGGCCGACGGCGTGCGGCCGCTTGTCCTGGTTCTCGATGCGATAGCGCACTAAACAGGTGTCGTAATGGTTTGATTGCGCCCCGCCGACGACGGCGACGGTTTGCGTCACCAGCACCTGTTCGCGCTCGTAGAACCAGGCCGACCGGACGCCGGTGTGCTTGACGCCGGCCGCGTCGGTCCCCAGATCGACGGGAGCGCTGCGTTCGATCCATTTTCCCCGGAAGCCCAGCACGCGCTGGCCTTTTTCCAGGCCGGTCTGGATCACCGTACCGGTTTCGCCGAAAAGCAGCTCCTCGCCGTCCAGGCGAACGCAGGTGTTGTTCGTCAGCCCTCGCGGCGGGCCTTCGTCGGAAAAGGTGAGGTTCACGCCGTTGCGGCCTTGCGGATCGGCCTGGCGTTGCAGGCTCAGGCCGAAGCGCATGCTCGGCTCCCACACGGCCCGTTCGCCGTCGTCGGCGGCGCCGCCCTGCGGCTTCATGCCCACCGACCCATACCAAACGTCGATGTTCTGGTCGTGGAAATGCACGTCGATGAGCGGCGGCCCGGACGGGCCGGAAGCGTCCGTGACTTCCGTCACGTCCGTCTTGCTGTTCGGCTCGGCGTGCACCAGCCGCCAGGCGTCGCACACGCCGGTGACGAGCAAGCCAATGAGGATAACTGCGACCGGCAAAAGCGGCAACAGGGCGCCGACCGCCCCTCGCCTCGGACGACCGTCCGGGGCGTCGTGGTCGTATTCGTCGTCGAGCGGAATGGCTTCGAACAGGACGCCGCCTGCGCTTGGCGGCGCGTGCATGGTGTCGGCCGCGCGGGGCTGGCTGGAAGCTCGCAGCGTGTCGGCCACGGCGCGCGGCAAGGCGCCCGGCCGCATCGTTTCCGGCGCCCGGCGGATCGGCGGCGCCGCGGCCGCCGACGCCACGACCATCGGCTGCGCCTCCGCGGGCGTCGGCACTTCGACTACCTGGAGGGTCGGGAATATGCCGTCGCTCCTTCGCGTGGTCGAGGACCGCGGCCGGCCGGCGACCCGCAGCGCCACGGGGACCACGAAACGCTGATTGCCGTTGGCGCGGATGGTGACGTTGGCTTGCAGCGTTTCGCCAGGCCGATCCGGCGCCCCCTCGACGGCGAGATGAACCTGGGCCGTGTTGCCGTTGAGGACGACGCGGCTGACCTTGAGCCAGAGCGCGTCGCTGACGGCGGAAGCGAAAATCGGCCGCTTTTCCGGAGTGAAAAGGTCCAGCATTTGATAGACGCTGCCGCCCGGCCGACCGTCGAGGACCAGGGACGACTGGCGCACCTCCACCTTGGGCGGCGTCGTCAGGCCGAGCGCCTCGAAGAACTGCTGCACGACGCCGATGCCCGACGCGGCCGGCCCCTGCACCGGATACGTCCAGCCGTTCTGGATATACCAGCGAGCGACGGCGCCGCTCTCGAACAGCGGGGCCGCTTCCCTGGGGGATTTCTTGGCTTTCTCGGCGATTTGCCGCGGCGTGACGGCCCCGGCGAGGGCGCCCTCGGCGAACGGCTGGACGGGGACCTCGGCCGTGACGATGACCGTGGCGCTGCCGCCGTTGGTTTCGAGGACGAGCCGGCCCTGGATCGGCTTGGCGGCGGCGCGGAGCAGCTTGCCGCGAACCTGAACGGGGATGGTGGTGTTGCTCTGAAATTGAAAGACCTTGCGCGGCGAGCCGCCGCCTTCGCCGAGGGCCAGCCAGGCGCCCTCCTCCACGGCGATGGTGCCCGAGAGCATACGCATGCCCTGGTTCGCCAGGCGCAGCTCCCAGCGCTGGTCCTTGCCGATGGTCAGCTGCCCGAGATTGACCTGGAGCGACTCGACGTGGAGCTTGGCCGGTTCGATCGTGTTGGCGGGGAGCTGGCCGAGGAGCTGATCGAGGGCGCGGTCCTTGTCGCTGTCGCGGGCCGCCTCACGGGCCGCCTTGGCCAGATCGACCCGGCCGACGCCGGCCAGGAAGTGGGCCAGGTCGCCGTGCCGCAGCAGCTCGATGGCCGTGGACCATGCATTATGGCAGGCCAGCGCCAGCTGATCGAAGTTGCGGCAGATCGTGCCGTTGGGGAAGACGAACGGCATCGGGAACGGCTGGGCTCCCGGATCGAGCGGACCGGCGTGGCCGTTGCGGCCGCCCAGCGCCGAGCCGTCCAGGTAGCAGAACTGGGCCTCGGCGGGGTTGGCGCGATGGCACTTGGGGCACATCTGGGGCATGGTCGCTCTTGCTCCGATCTGTAGGGTGGGTCGAGCGCAAGCGAGACCCGCCAGCGCCGACCCGATGTTTCGCGGTGGGTCTCGCATTCGCTCGACCCACCCTACAGACCCTAATACTCCTTCTGCCCAATCCCCCCGCGCAGCGGCGAGCTGCGCGGCCGCGGCGGCGCCGCCTCCACTTCCGGTTCCTCCGTCGCGGCGGGCGTTTCCGGCTCCGCCGGTTCCTGCGGCAGCGCCTGCTTCAGCGACAGCGAAATCCGCCGCTGCTCCGGGTCCACCGACAGCACCATCACCTGCACTTCCTGGCCCGGCCGCACCACGTCGATCACGCGCCGCACGCGCTGCGGCGCCAGTTCGGAGATGTGAATCAGGCCCTCCACCGCCGGTTCCAGCTCCACAAAGGCACCGAAATCCATCAGCCGCGTCGCCTTGCCCGTCACGACCTGGCCGATGTGATACCTCGCCGTGATGTCGTCCCACGGACTGGCCGTCAGCTGCTTGAGACCGAGGCCGACCTTGCGGTGCTCGCGGTCCAGCTTCAGCACCACCACTTTCACTTTCTGCCCTAGCTGCACCACGGATCCCACATCCTGCACGCGCACCCAACTGAGATCGCTGACGTGGATCAATCCGTCCACGCCGCCCAGGTCCACGAAGGCGCCGAAATCCTTGACCGAACGCACGATCCCCTCGCGGATTTGCCCTTCCTGCAGCTCGTGCCAGAGCTTGTCGCGGTTCTCCTCTCGCTCCTTTTCGAGCAAGGCTCGCCGGCTGACGACGAGGTTGCGCTCGGCCGGATCGACCTCCGTGACCAGGCAGCGCAGCCGCTGGTTGACGAACTGGGCGGCGTCCTCCACGCGGTACAGGTCGATCTGGCTGATCGGCATGAAACCGCGGATGCCGTTGACGTCCACGGCCAGGCCGCCCTTGTTCACTTCCGTGACGCGGGCCTCGACGATCATGCCGACGGCGACGCTGTCCCAGTTGGCCTGGACGGCCGCCCCCTTTCGGGAGAGCAAAAGGACGCCGTTGGCGTGGTCGAAGCCCTCAATGTGGACGTCCACTTCCGTGCCGACTTCCGGCGGGCCGTCGGGGAACTGCAACAGCGGCAGCACCCCCTGCGTCCGACCGCCGGGCAGGTCGATGAACACGTCGGGGCCGTGGATGCGGAAGACCTTGCCCTTTTTCGGCCCGTCGTCCGGCTTGGCCCGTCGGCCTTGCCCTTCCGGTTCGCCGTACAGCTCCTTGTCGGAGAGGCCGCCCATTGCTTCTTGGAGCTGCTTCTCCATCTCGTCGTCGAAGGCGTCGATGTGCTTGCCGAAGCCGTAAGTCTGTTCGTGTTCCAGCGACTTGGGCTGCTGCGACCCGCCGACGGCGTAGCGCTGCGGCTTCTCGCGCGGCGGCCTCACCCTTTCCGGCCCTCCCCCCTTTGCGGGGGAGGGTGGGGGTGGGGGGGCCGGCGGCGATGGGGCCGCCTCGGGTTTCTCTGCTTCGCTCATGATAGCACCTTGCCGGCGTGTGTTCTCTCAAGATCGAGCAAGCGTCATTATAACAGACGTGAACCGTAGGGTGGGTCGAGCGCAAGCGAGACCCCCCAGCGCTGGTTTTATGCCTCTCGGTGGGTCTCGCTGACGCTCGACCCACCCTGCAAGAGTTTACTTCTTCGCCGTATCCAGGAAATCGAACACCTCCACCTTGTCGAAATACTTCTCATACGTCGCCACGAACTTCTTGTGCAGGTCATGGTCGATGTACGTCTTCAGCCCGGCCGGGTCGTCGAACAGGACGAGCAGGGCCACGTCGTAATCGCGCACGGCCACCTTGGGCGTGGACTGATCCTCGGCCGCCGGTTTGCTGGCCCGCAGCAGGCGGACGGTGGGGATGGGCTCCAGCAGCGTGTGGCAGTCGGCGATGACCTTGTCGGCCGTGTCGGGCGGGGCGTCCTTCTTGAGATGGAAGATGACCGTGTGGACGTAGGACGCGCCCTGGAGGCCCGTGGGAATCGCCAGCGGTTTCGGGGGCGACGGCTTGGTCGGGTCGTCGGCGAAGACGGCGGCGGACAGCGCCAGGACGGCCAGGACGGCGAGCGATTGCGGACGCGCCATGGGGAGTTCTCCGGGGGCGGGAATTGTGGCGTAACCTTCGGGACAGGCTATCAGACCGTCCGGCGGCAGGCAACCCGCTGGGCGGCCCGCCCTTGACCGCTCCTCTTCTCCCGTTACGATGAAAAATGGCGTGAGGCACGTCGCCCACGCATCGAGTCCCCGCGGGCGCGATCAGCCCCGCGAGAAGGAGACATTTCCATGCATCCCGCAATGCGATTCTGGCATCATGCGCGCCGGGCATTCGCCGACTGCGGCGGACACGGCGCCTGGGAAGGCCGCGGCCACGGCTGCCGTCCCGGCGGCGGTCCGGCCGACGAGGGCGGCGGCGGCGAGGAAGGCTTCGGCGGCGGTTTCGGCGTGCGCCGGCCGCTGCGCTTCCTGGCGTACAAGCTCGGCCTGGACGACCGCCAGGTGACGGAGATCGCCCGCATCCTGAATGAGCTGAAAACGGAGCGCGCCCAGGCGGAGGTGGACCGCCGGCGGACGGTGTCGGCGCTGGCGGACGCCCTGGCCGGCGACGTGTTCGACGCGGCCAAGGCCGGCGAGGCGGGCGCCCTGCGCATCCAGAGCGCCGAACGGCTGCGCGACGCCGTGGTCAAGGCGCTGCAGCAGATCCATGCCGTGCTGAATTCGGAGCAGCGCGGGCGGTTGGCGTACCTGATCCGGACGGGGACGCTGATGATCTAAGTGACTGTCCCATAAGCTTCTCCCCTCTCCCCGGTACTCCGGGGAGAGGGGTCGGGGGTGAGGGGTTTTCGGCCCAGGAAACCATGCCCCCTCGCCCCTCTCCCCCGAGTACGGGGGCGAGGGGCTTATGGGACAGACCCTAAGCGGATTTCTCACCGCGGAGAACGCAGAGAGCGCGGAGAAAAGACAAAAGAAAGCAGTTCCTTGTTTTCTCTCTGCGCTCTCTGCGTTCTCCGCGGTGAATTATTCGATCCGACTCCGCCCGGCTCACTTCTTCTTGGCGTATTCCCCCATCCCGCTGATATCGATGACGACGACCGGCTCGTCGCCGACCACCCAGGCGTCGTGGCCGGGCGGCAGGAGCGACACGTCGCCCGGCCCGAATTCCGCCTCGCTGCCGTCGTCCATGACGACATGCAGCCGGCCCGACACATGATACTGGATATGCGGTGCCTCGCAACTCTTCGTTTTGACGATCGGCTTGACCGAAGTGGACCACCGCCAGCCGGGCTGAAACGTGCCCCGGCCGAACGTGACGCCGCCGAGCGTCGCCAGTTCGAGGAGGCCCTTGTCGAACTTCCGCGTTTCGTCGGGTTGGGCGAGGTTCTTTTTCTGCATCGCGGCCATGGCATTGTCCTCCGGAAATGCTTGTCGATTCCTACGACGGCGGCGCCGGCCCCACCGATGGGTCCACGTTCGTCCCCTCCAGCGCACGCAAGAACAAAATCAGATCCGCCGACTCCTCCGCCGACAGCTCGTGCCGGTGCAGATCGGCGTCGAGAAAGGCGCCGGTCCCCTGGATGTCGATGTGGAAGCGCACCGCGTCCTCCAGCGTCGCGGCCGAGCCGTCGTGGAAGTACGGCCCCGTCCGCGGCAGGCCGCGCAGCGTCGGCGTCTTGTAGGCGCCGATCAGCGTGTGGTCCTTTCGGCCCACCGGCAGCGATGCAAACCGGCCCGGCTCGTCGCCCGGCTTGGCGCCGCTCTCCGCCCAGGTGAAGCCGACGCCGATGTTGTGAAACTTGCCGTCGGTGAACTCCGCCCCGCCGTGGCAGCGGAGGCAGCCGGTCTTGTGTTCTTCGAGGTCATGGAAGAGCCGATAACCCTCGTATATCTTTTTTGCCGCGTCCGCTTTCTTCGTTGGCTCGAAGCCCAGCCGTTTCACGTCGTCGTCGCCGAGGGCCTGTTCGTAATGCTCCGCCTTCAGGTCGGCGATCTTCCCGGCCTTGCGGACGGCCCGGTCGTGGATGGAGTCGGCGGCCAGCAGCGTCCGCAGATAGGTCGCCAGCGCCTTGCCGACCGCGTCCTCCGTCGGTTCGCCGCCGAAGATCTCGTTGAACCGTTCCGCATACTTTTCCTTCATCCGCAGCCGGCGGACGACGCCGCTCCAGACGTGATGGAACGACGTCTTGTCGGCCGGCGCCGTTTCGTCCGCGACGGTGCGCTGGACGACTTCCTCCAGCGACCCGACCCGGCCGTCCCAGAATTGCCGGCGGTTGAAGACGCAGTTGACCAGCGTCGGCGTGTTGAATTCGCCGTGGCTGCGGACGTTGTCGGCGAAGCCCTCGCGGGGTTTGTGACAGGAAGCGCACGCTTGATCGCCGGAGTCGCTGAGCCAGTTCGCATCGCAGAAGAGATCGCGGCCGAGCCGCCACTTGCCGACCGTCGGCGGATCGGCGGGATCGGTCGGCAGAAAGGGACGTGGATCGTCGAGGCCGGCCGGGACCTTGATGCGAACCACATCCGGCGTCGCGGCCAGCGCCCCAGCCGTCATCGGCGACAGGAAGACGGCGCCGAGCTTGTCCACCGCGGCGTCGTTCCAGAACCGCGGCAGCTGGGCCCACGCCGGACCATCCGTCTCATGAACGAACTCGACCGGCGCATCCGGCAGCGTCGCCTGCGGAAGAAGGGACCAGCCTGGCGAATCCAGCTGCGGAGGCGGCGGTTCCGAGGGCGGTTCCGTGACGACGGCCGGCTTGTCCGCCTGGTAGCGCATCGCCGGCTGACAACCCAACGCAAGGACGATGCACGAAGTACAAAGGACGAAAACAAAAACGGCCTTGTTCACAACCTTGCCCTCCCTGTTTCATCCTTCATCCTTCATCCTTCATCCCTATCTCTTTGCGGTGGCCGCTCGCTGTTCGGCGGCGAGGTCGCCGAGCATCTTGGCGACGGCGACGAGGCGGTCCTGGTTCTTGGCCACGTATTCCGGCGGCCCGCCCTTGGCGGCGACGTGTTCCGCGATGCTCGGGGACTCCACCATATCGATGGCGTCCCAGGGGCACCAGCGTTCGCACAGGGAACAGCCGATGCAGCGTTCCAGGTCGATGTCCACGAACGACTGGACCCCCGGCTGATCCTCGCCGGGCACCTTGTAGATGCAATCGACGGGACAAACTTCGATGCAGGCTTCGCATCCGGTGCAATTGTCCGCCCGGACGACGGCCAGTTCCTTGGGGAGCTTTTTGCGAGCCTTGCCGGCGCCTTTGGCCATGAGTGGAACCCTTTTCGATCCAGGCGAGCGCGGGGCGTCAGCCCCCTGATGATACGAGGAATCAGGGGGCTGACGCCCCCCGCTCGCCTGCCGTGTTCACGGCGACTAAATCCTCAGCCAATCATAAGCATCAATCCGCGGGAATGCTAGTCTCAGCGGCCGCCTCCGCCGGCGGCGTCGCTGCATCCTCCGGCAGCACCGGCCGCGTCGCGTCGATGCCGAACCACAGCAGCACGGCCACGCCGCAAACGATCGCGTAGATGAGGAAATTGAGGTTGTAGCCAGGCAGCAGGGCGTCCTTCAGTACGGTCAGCTGGGCCGGCTTGCCCAATACATCGAGGTCGATGTGGTGCTGCGTCAGGTAGGCATCCTTGTACCAACCGAGGATTTTGCCGGTAAGGTACGTGGCCGCAAAGCCGCCGAGGTTGCCGACGGTGTTCATGCAGCCGGCCACGATGGCGGCGTGCTTCTTGCCCACGTCCTGGCAGGCCGCCCAGCACGACCCCATCGCCAGGTCGTTGAAGAAGCCCGTCAAGGCGATGGCCAGGGCGAAGGTCCAGGCGCTCGGCGCCACGACGCAGAAGAGGTAGCAGGGCACGCAGACGGAATGGCCGAAGATGCCGAAGATGCGCCGGCCCCAGCGGCGGTCGCCGGTGCGGCGGATGTAGCGGTCGGTGAGGAAGCCGCCGACGATGCAGCCGACGGCGCCGAAGATCAGCGGCCCCCCCTGAAACAGGGCGCCGAGCAGGTCGCCGGGCTCGACGCCGTGCTGCTCCTGCAAGTAGGTCGGCAGATAATTGAGATTGAAATACCATCCATAGGACATGCAGAAATACATGAGGCAGAGCATCCACAGCGTCCGGCTGCGGAAGAGTCGGCCCCAGGGGACGGCCGCATGGGCCTGTTCGGTCTCCGCTCCCGCCCCGGCCTGGATGAGCCGCAGCTCGGCCTCGTTGACGCCCCGCTTCTGCTCCGGCCGATTGCGGAACCAGAGGGCGAACGCGACGCACCAGGCCGCCCCCAGCGCTCCGAACGTCCAGAAGGCCCCGTACCAGGGCACGCCGCAGCGGACCACCAGCACCGTCCAGACGAGCGGCGTCAACCCGCCCATGAGCCGGCCGCACATCCAGACCGCCCCCTGGCCGAAGCCGCGTTCGGTGACCGGCAGCCAGTTGTGCAGCGCGCGGGTGATGTTGGGAAAAGCGCCGGCCTCGCCGACGCCGAAGAGAAAGCGGATCGCCGTCAGCACCCAATAGCCGACCACCACGACGCCGCCGATCTGGAACCCGGCCATCCCGGTCAGGGCGGTGAACAGCGACCACCACAGAACGATGCGAATGAGCGTCTTTCGCGGTCCGAAAACGTCGCCGAGCCATCCAGTTGGCACTTCGAAGACGGCGTAGGCGAGGTTGAAGGCGGACAGGACGTAGACGAGGTCGTCGATGCTGCGCAATCCGAGGGCCGTGATGATGGGACCGGTCGCCTTGCCGATGGCGGCACGGTCGAGGTACGTAATCATCGCCAGCGAACAGGCGAAGGCGAGGACGCCGTAGCGGAAGAAGGTGGGCCGGGCGGGGAGCGGTTTGGGAGAGGAGTCGG
>DATKHW010000406.1:0-3248 GCA_035546275.1 Gemmataceae bacterium | reverse complement strand
CCCGACGTACCGTTGCCTCCGCCCCGCGGATCACGCCCCAAGCCGGAGAAGCCTTCACCCGACTTCCCCTTGTTTCCCCACGCCGCCGGGGTGTGGGCGAAGAAGATTCGCGGCAAGATGCACTACTTCGGCCCGTGGGCGGACCCCGGCGGCGCCCTCGACAAGTACGTGAAAGAGAAGGACGCCCTGCACGCCGGCCGCAAGCCGCGCGAGGAGTCCGACGGCGTGACGGTCAAGGAGTTGTGCAACCGCTTCCTGAACGCGAAGCAAGCGCTGGTGGATTCCGGCGAGCTGACGCGCCGCTCATGGGACGACTACAAGGCCGCCTGCGCCCTGGCCGTCTCCCACTTCGGCAAGGGGCGGCTGGTGTCCGACCTGGACCCCGACGACTTCGCGGGGCTGCGGAAGAAGCTGGCGCGGAAGTGGGGGCCGGTCACGCTCGGCAACGTCATCCAGCGCATCCGCGTCGCTTTCAAGTTCGCCTGGGACGGGGGACTGATCGATCGCCCCGTCCGCTACGGCCAGTCGTTCAAACGCCCCTCCCGAAAAGTCGTCCGCATCGACCGGGCGCAGAAAGGTCCGCGGCTGTTCACTGCCGAGGAGGTTCGCCGTCTGGCCGACGCCGCCGGCGTGCAGATGAAGGCCATGATCCTGCTCGGCGCCAACGCCGGTTTCGGCAATGCCGACTGCGGCCGCCTGCCGATCGCCGCCGCAGACCTGGACGCCGGCGTCATCGACTTCCCGCGCCCCAAGACCGGCATCCCCCGCCGCTGCGTCCTCTGGCCGGAAACCGTTGCGGCGATCCGCGAAACGCTGGCGGCGCGGCCGACGCCGAAGAACGCGGCCGACGCCGGACTCGTGTTCATCACCAAGTACGGCTTGCCGTGGGCCAAGGACACGGCGGACCAGACGCTCGCCAAGGAGTTCGGCAAGCTGCTGCGGAAGCTGAAGATAAACGGGAGGAAGGGACTCGGTTTTTACACCCTCAGACACACCTTCCGCACCATCGCCGACGCGGCGAAGGACCGGCCAGCCGCCGACTACATCATGGGACATGAAGTGCCGCATATGTCGTCGGTGTACCGCGAGACGATCGGGGACGACCGGCTGCGCGCCGTGGCGGAGCACGTGCGGGCTTGGCTGTACCCGGAGGCGGTGCAGTAGGCGCGCCCGCGCAATCGGAATGACGCGCAGGACCGTTGCAGCTTCCGGCCGGCGGCGGCGCAGAGTCGCCGACCCCTCTCCACGGAAGCGGACGGCGGCGGTAGCTATAGACCAATCGGGACGGCCGCGGCGTGTTGCAACCGCCGCGGCCAAGCGGCCCTTCCGGCGGCGCGGTGCTCCATCCGAGCCGCCGGCGGGCCGGCCCGAGAAATGGAGCAACCCGCCGTGCAAAGAACGCCGTCCTACCTGCAGCTGCGGCAATTGCAGGACGCCCTGGCCGTCTGCTTCGGCGACCCCAAGCGGATGCGATCGCTGGATGGTCCAGCAGCCGAGGCCTTTGTCCGAGCGCGACGCCAGGCCAGCGACAAGGAGGAATTGCAGACGGACATTGAGGAGAACGCCGAAAGGGTCGCCGGCTACGCGGACGAGCACGGCATCGACGCCGGCCCCCTCCGCCGCCTGCTGGAGAGCTGGAGTCCGCGCGGCCGCCGCAAGGTGTACTGCGTGATCGACGACGTGCGAAACCACATCAAGGCGATCTACAAAGACCAAGAGGCCTTCCACTAGTCGCTCTGCGCAGTGCTGAGTGCGGCGGGCCTGCTGTGTGTGTTGGCCGCGAAAGGGCATGGCGCCGCCGGGGGCATAGCCGGCGCCCCCGGCAGGGAGAGCGTCGCCCTCGACGCCACAAACAATCTGCTGCCGCAGCTGCAATCCCTCCGCGGGTCTGGCGTGCTGGCCGATTGGGAGGCTCTCGACGCCTGGAAGGCCATCGCCGAAATCGTCGATGCGATCCGGGACAAACTCGACCTTCCGAATCTGCCTTGGGCGACGCGGTGGGCGCGGCTGCGGCCGGAGCTGAGCGCGTGGGCCGGCCGGCACGACACGAAGCAGCTCCGCGCCGAGGCGGAGGCCAATCTTGCCAGACTGAAGGGCCAGAGCGACCCGACGCCGACCTTGCCGCGGCTGGCTGTTAAGATTCATCACGCGCCGGCGGCCGCCGTGAGTGAAGCGGGCGGTATCCAGTGGACTCAGGCGGATACGCTAACCAACCTCGCCAAGAAGATGGGCATCCATCGGAACACACTGAAGAATCGCATCGACGACGGGACCGTGCCGTACAGGCGGCTTGGGAGACTCTACCGCATCGATGTCGCCCAGATCAGCTCGCCCCCTGCCGCACAGCGTGGGCCGACGGACTGACTGCCGCCCTCAAATGCACTTTGCTGCACACGCCTGCACTTTAATGCACAATAGCCATCTTTATAGCTTGCCAACTCTCGCCGGCTGGACAAGACTGATGGCATGTCAGCAGCGACCCTTCCCAACGTGATGACCTCCGACGACGTGAGCCTCTGGCTCCGCCTGCCCACACGGACGGTGGAGCGGATGGCCCGGCGCGGAGAGGTGCCCTGCCGCAGGCTGCCGACGGGCGACCTCGTTTTCGACGCCGCGATCCTGGCGGACTGGCTCCGGCAGCTGCCGGACGGAAAGGGGGCCGCCCATGCCCCCTGAGCCGGCGCGCGGCCTCACCGTAGATGACATAGCCCGGCGGTACTGCGTCTCCGCCGACAAAGTGCGTTCATGGATACAAAAAGGGGAATTAACCGCGGTCAACGTGGCGTCGTCCCTGTGTGGCCGGCCGCAGCTGCGGATCGTCCCCGAGGCGCTGGCCGCATTCGAGGAGGCGCGCTCCGCGGCCCCGCCGCCCAAGCCGCCGCGCCGGCGGCGGACGCCCGCGATGGTGGATTACTTTCCGGATTAACAAGGTAGGAATAGTGAGCGGCCCCCGGGAGCCACCCCGAGGGCCGCGAGAATCGAGGACCGCATGATGATGATAATACAGCACGTCCCGCCCCCCAACAAGACCCCGGACGACGGCGACGATTTTGTGACCGTTACCGTATCCGACTTACGCGCGATGGGCCTCCCGCCCGCGTGGGCTCGCGGGCTACTGGACGGCGCTGCGTCGGCCGCCGCCGAAGTCGTGGCGGACCGATTCGCCCATCTGGTCGATGGGCCGAAGGCGGCATGGAGGGCCTCGGCATGACCGCCGTTGCGCACGATGAGATGGTTTGCGGACTCGC
>DATKHW010000405.1:0-2457 GCA_035546275.1 Gemmataceae bacterium | reverse complement strand
TGCATCAGCCGGCTCACGCCGGCCGCTCGCCAGGGGGCTTACGTGGTCAGCGCCCACAGCTTGCAGGGGTCGATGGTCATGACGTACAGCACGCCGTTGACCGCCACCGGCGTGGCCTCCACCTTGCAGCCGCGGACGTTGTTGTTCACGGCCAGGACCTTCTCCTCCTTGCCCGGCTCGAAGACGGTGATATGGCCGTGATCGTCGCCGATGTAAATCTTGCCGTCCACATAGTACGGCGAGCTCCACGTCTGGGCCTTGAGGTTGTGGACCCAGTATTCCTTGCCGGTCTGGGCGTCCAGGCAGTGCAGGTAGCCCTCGTACATGGCGGCGTAGACCAGCCCGTCGTGGACGCAGCAGGTGCTCATGGTGCGGCCGAAGTAGTACTTGCCGCCCTTCTCCAGGTAGTCGGCCGGCGCCAGGCCGCCGAAATGCCAGACCAGGCCGGAGTCCTTGTTGGCCGGGTCCTTCGGGTCGAAGATCGTTTGCGGCTTGTCGCCCGGATTGGCGCCGGGCTTCGAGGCCGGCGACAGGTCCTTGTCCGCATTCTTCGGCTCCTTGGTGATGTCGATGCACCACAAATGGCCGACGCCGACGCCGTGCTCGGGATCCTGGCCGACGCCGATGTAGAGCTTGTTGTCCACGACGACCGGCGTGCAGACAAAATCGTTCTTCGTGGCGTTGGGGCCAAGCTCGTAGAAGGCGTCCTTCGGGTTGCAGTCGAACTTCCAGATCAGGTCGCCGTTCTCCGGGTTGAAGGCGCGGACATAGCCGTCGCCGCCGGGGAAGATAATCTGCGGCTTGCCGTTCGGTTCGGCGTAGACCGGGTTGGACCACTGGCCGTGCATGATCTTGTCGCCCGGGTCGTTGCGCTTCCACAGCACCTTGCCGGTGTTCTTATCGACGGCGATGAAGCTCGGGGCCTCGGGGGCCACGACGAACTTGTGCGCCTCGTCCACGCCGTTGGAGGTGATTACGAACAGCCGGTCGCCGACGATCAGCGGCGAGCAGACGGCCAGGTTGTGCGGCTTGACGCCCAGGTCGTTCATCATGTCCAGCCGCCAGATCACGTCGCCGTCCTTCGGGGTTTTGTATTTCTCATCCTGTACGCCCTTGTTGCCGGCGCCCAGGCCTTCGGTGCTGAGGCAGACGACCTCGCAGCGGTTCGTGACGAACCAGAGACGGTCGCCCTCGACGACGGGGCTGGAGCAAATGCCCTCGTCCGGCCAATCGTTGACGCGACCCGCGTCCAGCTTGTCGCTGATGTACTGCCAGAGGAACTCGCCGGTGGATTCCTTGAAGCACATCAGGATGCCCTTGTCGCCGGTCACGTTGGGGTCGCGCGGCTGCCAGTTGTTGGTGCCGACGAAGATTTTGCCGCCGGAGATGATCGGGCCGCCGTAGGCCTTGGTGCCGAGGGCCGCCGACCATTTGACGCGGTCGCCCGTGCCGTCCGATTTGAGCGTCCACTTCAGCGGCATGTCCTTCTCGAAGAGGTTTTCGAGATTGCGGCCGACGGAGCCGCCGAAGAGCGGCCAGGAGCGCGGCTCGGCCGCGGGCGCGCTGCCGTTTGTGGACCCTACGGCGGGCGCGCGGTTTTGGAAGGCGAGGACGATGCAAACGCCGGCGAAAACGGCCGCGACGCAGGCCGACAGCACCCAGCGCCGGAGAGCGGGGAATGAGGTCATGTTCTGTTCCTTCCGGGGCGATGAACCACGGCGAGCGGGGGGCGTCAGCCCCCTGATTCTTCCCATCATCAGGAGGCCGACGCCCCCGCTCGCCGACCGCGTTACTTGTTCGGATAGATCTTCAGGTTGTTAAAATAGACCGACGTGCCCGGTTCCATTGGGCCGACGTCGCCGACCGAGTAGCCGTACAGGAACGGCGTCCCCTCGGTGTTCGGGTAGGCGTCGGTCAGCTCCATCGTCCACTTGTCCGGCTCCTTCTCGTCGCGCGGATAGACCTTGGCCTGGACCAGCGCCTTGCCGTCCTGCGGCGTCACCTTGAGCTTCAGGTGATACCAGGCGTCCGGCTTCCACGCGAAGGGGATGGTTTCCTCAACGCGACCCTGGGCGCTCCAGGAGCTGACGCGCAGCTTCTGATCGTTGCCGAACAGGATCACTTCATAGCGACAGTTGCCGCATCCCATGTCCGACAGGTCGGTTTTCACCTTGGTGGCGTATTCGTCCACCTCGATGGTGTAGTCCGACAGCGTTGGGGCGCCGATATAGGCGTTGGCGCGGGCCACGAGGATGTTGGGCTGGTTGTTGCGCTTGGAAAGGATCGGGTGATCGGCGATCCCCTTCGGCCCCTCGATGACCGAGAACTTGCCTTGCGTGTTGACCCAGGCGGCCGGCGTGCGGCCCATTGGAACTTTGGTGAAGTCGGCCGTGAACGGCAGCTTCGGCGCCACCCGGACGCGGCAGTGCGCCTTAAGGTCGCCCAGCGTCGCCTCGA
>DATKHW010000404.1:0-2502 GCA_035546275.1 Gemmataceae bacterium | reverse complement strand
GGCCAAGGCGCCGGTCGAGGTCGGCGACGTTGTGGACAGGCACCTCGATACAAGCCGCCAGGATCGCGTCCCCCGTCTCGGTGGCCAATATCGTCACGCCTCTCCCCGCAGGGGTACAGGGGGGCGTTGCCAGCCCCGGTTCCGTTGGATCCCTCGATGCCAGGAGCGTTAGGGGCCCCGCCCGTGCGCTTTCCGGGCCGGAACCCCAACGGGGCTCGGCGCGCTCCGCGGCCTTCCTGCACGCCGTCTTGCGCCTTGGCGCTTACGACCGTGTCGTCGCTGCCAAGATCAACACCACGACGCCCGATCGAGCAAAAGCGCACCCATTCGAGGGCGCGACGTTCGCCCTCCACCCGCGAACGGAACCATGTCAGCCGCTCGATCATTCAATCCTGCCGCAGAGGAAGAAAATGGTCATGGGCTTTCATCATTTGAACCGCAGCGCGGTTGCCGCCATCGTTATACAGGTTCCGCTTGGGGGGCTGCTGCTTGCCGGAATGCCGCTAACCGGAATGCCGCTCGCGGAAAGCTCATGGGCGCTTGCACAAGGACTGAACGCAACCCGATCTCCGGGCGATGACTGCGCCGGCGACAACGGCGGGATTACCTTGCCGCGCGGTTTCTGCGCGACCGTCTTTGCCGACAACATCGGTCACGCCCGGCATCTCGTCGTTTCTTCCAAGGGCGTTGTTTTCGTGAATACCTGGAGCGGCCGCTATTACGGCTACGACACGCCGCCGGCTGGCGGATTTCTGGTGGCGCTGCAGGACAGCGACGGCGACGGCCGCGCTGACGTGAATATCCGCTTCGGTGATACTTATGCGCAAGGCAGCCGCGGTGGCACCGGCGTCGCGCTTTACAAGGATGGGCTCTATGCGGAGATGAACGACCGGATCGTGCGCTATGGGTTGCCGGACGAGTTGACCATACCGACCGGGCCGCCGCAGGTCATTGTTTCCGAGCTTCCGCTCAGCGGCGACCATCCGATGCATCCGTTCGCGATAGACCCGAAGGGCCATCTCTATGTGGACCTCGGCTCAGCCACCAATTCCTGCCAGGCACGCAACCGCGTGGCCCGGTCTCCCGGCCTCAGCCCGTGCACGGAACTCGAGACGCGAGCCGGCGCGTGGCGCTACGATGCGAACCGGACCGGGCAGCATTTCTCTCCGGGGGAGCGGTTCGCCAGTGGCATCCGCAACGGCGAAGGGTTCGCCTTCGATCAGGCCGGCCGGCTTTACGTCATGCAGCATGGCCGGGACCAGCTCGCGGAAAACTGGCCGGATCTGTACCGGCCGGAGCAGGGCGCTAACCAGCCCGCCGAGGAGTTGCTGCAACTGGATGAGGGCACCGATTACGGCTGGCCAGAATGCTATTTCGACGGAGACCAGCGTAAGCTGGTCCTCGCCCCCGAGTACGGCGGCGATGGCGGCAAAGCGGTTGGCCGCTGTGCGCAGAAGCGCGGTCCAGTCGCGTGGTTTCCGGCGCACTGGGCACCCAACGATCTCTTGATCTACAACGGCGCGCAATTCCCGGACGCCTACCAAGGCGGCGCCTTCATCGCCTTCCATGGCTCGTGGAACCGGGCGCCGTTTCCGCAGCAAGGCTACAATGTCGTGTTCCAGCCGCTCAACGACGGCAAGCCATCGGGTCCCTTTGTCGTGTTCGCCGACGGTTTCGCCGGCGCCGTCAAGGAGCCCGGCCAGGCAGCGCATCGGCCGTCCGGCCTAGCCGTCGGGCCGGACGGCGCACTGTACATCTCGGATGACGTCCGCGGTCGCATCTGGCGTGTAACCTTTCACGGCGACACTACAACGACGGGCGTTGCGCCGGCTCCGGCTCCCCGCACCAGCGGCCCTGCCGCGGCGAATGTGCAGCCGCCGGAAGGTCTCAATACGGAGGCCGGCGAGGAGGCCGCAGTCGCGGCGCTCGCGGTTCCCGAGGGTGCCACTCGAGACGAATTGAAGCTGGGGGCTCGTGTTTTCCGCGGCCAGGAGGGTGGTGCCACCTGCGCCGGCTGCCACGGATCGAACGCAAAGGGCACCCCGCTTGGCCCCGACCTCACCAGTGGCAGGTGGCTATGGGGCGACGGCAGCCTAGCCACCATCACGCACACGATTGAGGAGGGCGTCGCGGAGCCCAAGGAGTACAGAAGCCCGATGCCGCCGATGGGCGGCTCGCGGCTCTCGAAGCAGGACCTCGATGCAGTGGCCGCCTACGTGTGGGCGCTCGGGCACCAGGATGGGCATAGGAGGAGATAGCCCGGCTTGCGATTGACCGTCTCGCGTTGTGGGCGCCGATCGCCGTTCGTGAGGTAACGCACCGGACCAAGGTCGGCCTCACCTATGCGACGCTCGCTCTCGACGGCGGCCTTCTCGACTTGCAGCTCGGCCAGCGTCTTGGCCTCGCCGGTGCGCTGGGACAACGAGGTCGGCCCTGGCCTTGCGCTGCTGGTCGGCGAGCGCCATCGCAGATCCGGTGCGGCCCTTGGCTGTCGCCTTCTCG
>DATKHW010000403.1:0-2568 GCA_035546275.1 Gemmataceae bacterium | reverse complement strand
TCCGCTACCGTGGCAGACCAGCCTCCGCAGGCCGGGCAGCGCTCGCAGCGGTGAGAGGTTGGTCACGCCGTCCGCCGAGAACTCCAGTTCCGTGATGGTGCCGCCCTCGGTCGCGGGCGTGAGCTTGCCGTCGAAGCCGGGGTTGAGTTCCTTCATCTTGGCGGCCACCGCATCCCGCTGCTTCACGGCCGACGGCAGCGCCGCGACCTCCTTGACCCAGGCGTCATCGACCGGCTTGGCCGCGACGGCCGGCTGACCCAGGACTTCCATCGCCGGCTTGCCGTTGATCGTTTCCAGCGTCGGGATGGAACGCAACACTTCGGCGTCCCGCTTCGGGTCGAAGTCGCAATACAGCACCTTGAGGGGCAGGCCCTTTAGGGGCGAAAAGTCGGAGATCGGTGTTCCGACGTGACAAAACAGGCTCGTCAGCGGCATCCCTTTCAGCGGCGTCAGGTCGGACACCTTCGTTGCGCAGCATTGCAGGTTCGTGAGCGGCATCCCCTTCAGCGGCGTCAAGTCGGAAACCTTCGTGCCGTCGATGTCCAGGCTGGTCAGTTTCATGACCTTCAGGGGCGACAAATCGGACACTTGCGTGCCGGCCAGGTGCAGCATCTTAAGCGGCATCCCCTTCAGCGGCGACAGGTCGGACACCGGCGTGGCATAGCACCACAAATCCCTCAAGGGCATCCCTTGGACCGGCGACAGGTCCGCTACATTGGTGCTGCCGCAGTGCAGCGACGTCAGCGTCATTCCCTTCAGCGGCGACAGGTCCGAGAGACGGCCTTTTCCGTCGCCGCTTCCCTGACACGACAGGCTCTTCAACGCAGGCAAAGCCCGCACCGGCGAAATGTCCGCCACATCGTCGGCCACGAAGTCCAGCCCCGTCACGACGCCGCCCTCGACCGTTGGCATGATTTTGCCGTCGAAGCCGGGGTTGAGTTCCTTTAGCTTCGCGGCCACGGCGTCCACCTGCTTGGCTGTAGATGGCAGGTCCGCCACCTGCTTGATCCAGGCGTCATCGACCGGCTTGACGGCCGCGCCTGCTGCGTCGTTGGGCTTCACCGTAGCGCTGACATCGTGCGCATCCTTCGGCAACTCGATTTTGACCTCTTGCGTTTTCCCATCCTTGTCCTTGTAGCGGATGACGATGATCGTCGCCGCGGCCGCCAGCGCCAGGAAGCCCGCCGCCACGGCCGCCAGAATCCACGGCCGCCGCTTCCTGCCGCGGGAGTCGGCCGCCGGTTCCGTTGGGGCTGGCTGGAGCGCCGTCGCATCCGCCGCCGCCCGGCCGGCCAGATCCTTCTCCAGGGCTTGCAGGGTCTCGGCCACTTCTCCGGCCGAGGCCGGCCGGCCCGCGGGGGACTTGTCCAGCAAGCGCATCACCAGCTCGGACGCCGGCGGCGGCACGGCCGGCTCGATCAGGCTGGGGGCCGGCGGGTCGTGCGTCACCACTTCCAGCAGCGTGGACACGGCGTCGATCCCCCGGAAGGGTTGCCGGCCGGTGCAGAGGCGGTACAGCAGCACGCCGAGACTGAACAGGTCGCAACGGCCGTCCACCGACTCGCCGCGGGCCTGCTCGGGGGCCATGTAGGACGGCGTGCCGACGATGCCGCCCAGCTGGGTGATGCCGGAGTCCTGTGCGGCCGGGCGGGCCAGGCCGAAGTCGAGGATCTTGACGCGGCCGCGCGGCGCCTCCAGCCAGATGTTGGCCGGCTTGATGTCGCGGTGGATCAGGCCGGTGGCGTGGGCCGCGGCCAGGCCCTCGGCGATTTCCCGGCCGATCCGCACCGTCTCGGCCGGCGGCACCTTCTCCTCGCGCGCCAGCCGGTCGCTGAGGGCTTCGCCCTGGAGCAGCTCCATCGCCAGGAAGGGCACGCCGTCGGTTTCATCGACCTGGAAAATGGTGGCCACGTGGTCGTGGTGGACGGCGGCCATCGCTTGGGCCTCGCGGAGGAAGCGCTGGCGCTGCGCGGCGTCGGCGGCCACGCTGGGCAGCATCGCCTTGAGGGCGACGAGCCGCTTCAGCTTGGGGTCCTCCGCTTTGTAGACGACGCCCATGCCGCCGCGACCCAGCTCCTTCAGGATGCGGTAGCCGCCCAGCCGGCCGATCTCGTCGGGCTGCTGCGCCGGGGTCAGCGACGGACCGTGCGTTTGCGTTTCCTCGGACGCCACCGGCGGCGGCGTGTCTTGGCCCACTGGCAGGACCCGGACGACGCCGCGCAGCCGGTCCACCATGCGGTCGAGGAGCGCATCGTTCGGCTGCGGCCGCAAGCCCTGGGCGCGGAACTCGGCCACGAAATCGTCCTCGGCCGGGATCGCCGGCAACCGTTTGCGGCAGTCGGGGCACGACGCCAGGTGCGCTTCCACGACGGCGGCCGCCTCCTCCGACATGCGGCCCAGCAGGTACTCTTGCAGCGTCGGCGAATCGGGACAGGCGGCTACCGTGTTCATAACGGACTCCGTGGTTTGCGAGTCATTCCTGGAGAGGATGCGCGCGACTGAGCCTCCGCTGTGGATGTATACGAGGGCGGAAGCGCAACCTGACGCGAAAATGTATCTTTCTCCCCT
>DATKHW010000402.1:0-2653 GCA_035546275.1 Gemmataceae bacterium | reverse complement strand
GCCGCCGAGGTTGACCAGCGCTCGGTGCTTGGTCCCCGTCCAATCGACGACCTTCACGTTGCGGAAATGCGAGACCGCCCGGCCGGTCGGGTTGTCGTCGCTGATCTGGATGAGCGGCATATAGTCGCCGGAGCGCTCGCTCTCGAAGGTCAGGCCGTCCACCGTCAGCGGCCCGTACTGCACGCTGTCGTCGTCGAGGCCGCGGTTGAACGGCTCCGTGTTCGTTTTGCTGATATACAGATCGCGATAGACGTGATTGTCGTAATTGGGGTGGTACACCCCGTACTCGGCGCGCCAGATTTTCATGTCCTCCACGAGCAGCGACGGGACTTCCGGGCGGAAGGCGTAGTGCGTGCCCCACAGCTTGGTGCGGCGGACGAGGAAAGGATGGCGCGTGTCCGGCCCGACGCGATTGACGCCTTCGCCGAGATTGAAATCGTACAGCCCTTCGCAATGCGATTCGTTGTCCTCGAAGCGCACAAACGGCAGCGTGCGGATATCGGTCGGCTTGCGTTCGCCGTCGGGCTGCAAGACGACGAGCGTCATCTTGAGAGCGCTGGTTTCCGTGGCCTCGAAGCGATAGCCGTAGCGGTCGTTCTCGCAAGCGACGTTGCGCGTGAACGTGTTGCGGCAGTTCGCCCACCAGAATCCGGCCCCCTCGTTCTGGTCGAACGGCAGCGCCTGCTTCGGCAACGGCTTGCCGCGGTACGCCTGCACCGCGAGATTGCGATCGAGGATATTGTAGACCTCCGTTCCATCCTCCATGAAGAAGCCGTGGCCGATGCTCTGGTAACCGACGCAGTCGCGGACCACGAGATAATTCGTGCCGTGAATGGTCAGCCAGCGGTTGCCGCTGTCCCAGATTGAGGCGCCGACGACGGAGCTGCCGCGCATGGTATCGCCGCACAGGTGGTAGTGCAGGCTGTAGCGGCCGAGGACGCCTTCCTTGCCGAGGCGGCGGAACTCGGCGTAACTGATGGAACCGGCTGACCAGCGGTGATACATCGTGTGGCCGCGCACGCCGGCGGGGTCGGCCGACTCCAGAACGACGTTGCGGCTCAAATTCGCGATTTCACCGCGATAGTCGCCGGTTCCGGCGTGATCGCAGTCCAGCGGCCTATCCAGCGTGATCGTGGTCCCGTCCACGGAATGGACGGTGCGTTCCTCGGTGAAGAAGCCCTTGCCGCGGCGCGTGCCAAGCACTTCGGCGCCCACGGTGGTCGTCGTGACGATGACGTGGTCGCCCGGCCGCCACCCCTCGACGGCCTCGGCGCAGACGATCTCGGCGGTCCCCTTTGTCACGTCGGCGCCCAGCTTGACCCAGGTGCGGCTCATGGGGGCGCCGTGGAAATCCATGCGGCCGCTGCAGCAGACGACGGCGGGGCACGACTGCTTGTCCATGCCGTCAAAATAGACAAGCCGGATCGTCGCCGTATGCTTGGCGTCGATGGGCCGCTCCGGCGAACCGACTTCCAGGGCCGGCCGCGGCTGGTCCGGCTCGGTCAGGTGGGCGTCGCAATCGAAGCCCTCCTCGCTTACGTCCTCGCCGGCCTGGATGCGGATCAGGCCGACGTCGAGCCGCGTGTCCCGGTCCGGGGCGAAGGTCAGCGTTCCGGCGATGTGGACCGACCGGACAGCCTCATCGGAATCGCGGTCGTAAACGACGACGTGACCCGTGCGAATGAGGACGCGGGCGCCGGCTTGCGGCAGCCTGCCGCCCTCCCAGGTGTCGGCCGCCGACCAGGGGCCGCTGTGAGCGGTGCGCACGACGGGCGGCAAGTCGGCGGCTGCCGTATAGGATGGAACGCCGACGGCGACCGGCAGGAGAGCGAGAATCAATCGATGAAGGCGCTCGGCAAGGGTAGGCATGACGGCGGGTCCTTTGGCGGGGGGCGCGGCGGGAGGCAGGGCAGCTCCAATCACTTTACCGCCGACGCTGAACAGCGTGAAGGAAAAAACGCCCATTCCTCGGCCGCAATTTCACTTCCCCATCAGCTTCGCCAAAATATACATTTCCAATCCCTCATAATCCCGCGCAGCCCGGTATTGCTCCACGCGCGCAGTATCCACCGACCGCGCGATTTCCACCAGCCGCAAGAAGACCGCCCGGCTGTTGACGAGATGGCGTGTCTGCTCCTCCGGCTTCGTGGTGCGCATCGCCTTGACATCGAGGCCGATGCAGCCGTCGTAGCCGGCCCGTTCCAGCACCCAAACCGTGTTAAACGCCCGCCGCAGGTCCACGGAACCGAATACTTTGTCTTGATCGTATTTCAATCCGTTTTGGTCATTCAAATGGACGCTCCACAGCTTCTTGTGCCAGAGCGCATACGCCATGTCGTCGGACGGATCGAGGCCGGCCAAAATGGAATGGGCCGACTCGATCAGCACGCCGCTGCGCGAAGGGTCCGCCGTGCGGTAACACAGGGCCAGAAAATGGCCCGGCGTCGGCAGATACGCCTGATCCATCGGCTCGTTCGGCTTCATTTCGCCGAGAATGCGGATCGTTTTATCGTAAGTCAGCAGCTCGTTGACCGCGTCCAGGATTCGCTGGGCGGACGCCATCGGGTCCTTGGCCTCGCGGACATAGGTTCCCTCGCGGGCCAGCCAAAGGACGATATCGCGGCAGCCGAGGCCGCGAGCGACGTCGATGGTG
>DATKHW010000401.1:0-3222 GCA_035546275.1 Gemmataceae bacterium | reverse complement strand
GCTATCCGCCGGAGATGCTTGATCTCGATATGGCGTTGGACGCCGATCTGGGCATCGACTCCATCAAGCGCGTCGAAATCCTGTCTGCATTGCAAGAACGGTTGCCGGATGCGCCGCCGGTCAAGCCCGAACACCTCGGCATGCTGCAAAACCTCCGTCAAATCTCGGAATTCTTAGGGGCAACGGCTCCGGCGCCCGCCCCAGTCGCCGACGCCATCCGGTCCACCATTTCGGAAGCGCCTCCTCCCGCATGGACGACCGTGGAGCGACGCGTACTCTGCGCAGTCGGCCACAGCGATATACTGTGTCGCGACTCAGCCGCGCTCGCACCGGGCGCTGAAATCTGGATATCGTCGGACGACGCCGATCTGGCAGAACATCTGGGGGAGCGCATACGGAACAGCGGATTCCGGACGCGCCTGGCGCCGGCCGCTGCACTGCGCCACATAGAACCGCCCGCCTCGCTCGGCGGCTTGATCCTCCTGGCGCCCGACGCCCAACCGGACGACGGCCTGTTGAAGGACGCCCTGTTCGCCGCGCAACGCGCCGGTCCCGCTCTCCGCCGCGCGGGCCGAGACGGGGGAGCGATCTTCGTCGCTGTTTCGCGGATGGACGGCGCTTTCGGCCTTGGCGATCTCGACCGGCGCCGCGACCCGGTGGACGGCGGCCTGGCGGGGCTTGCGAAAACGGCCAGTTGCGAGTGGCCGGACGTTTGCTGCAAGGCCATCGACCTCGGCCGCGACTGGATCGACGGCGACGAAGCTGCGGACGCCTTGGCGAAGGAGATCATGCTGGCCGGACCAAAGGAAATCGGCTTGTCGCGTTCCGGATCGCGCACCCTCAAAGCCGTTGAGCGCCCTCTAAATTCGGCAAGCGATGGCCCATTGTTCGAGCCAGGCGACGTGATCGTGGCGACGGGCGGCGGCCGCGGCGTTACCGCCGAAGCAGTAGTCGCCCTGGCTCGGGCTTATCGGCCGACGCTTGTGCTGCTGGGCCGCAGCCCGGCCCCCGAGCCCGAGCCGGACTGGCTGGCGCCCCTGAGCGCCGAGGCGGAAATCAAACGCGCGCTGGGCACGCACCTCAACGGCGACGCCACGCCGCGAATGATCGGCGAGCAATATCATCGACTGACCGCCCAGCGCGAGACGCGGCGGACCGTGGCGCGCATCGTCGAAGCGGGCGGCCGGGCCGTTTACATGGCCGTGGATGTACGCGACGCTGCCACGACGGCTGAGGCGCTGCGCCGTATCCGATCGGAGTACGGACCGGTGCGCGGTTTGATTCACGGCGCCGGCGTGCTGGCCGACGCCCTTATCGCGGATAAGACGGAGGAACAATTCAACCGCGTTTACGAAACCAAAGTTGTGGGCCTGCGCAACATGCTAGCGGCGCTGGCGGCGGACGAGTTGCGGGCGCTCGCGCTATTCTCCTCGTCCACCGGCCGCTTCGGCCGTGCGGGGCAGGTTGATTACGCGATCGCCAATGAGGTGTTGAACAAAGCCGCGCAACGCTATGCCCGCTTATTACCGGAATGCAGAGTCGTTTCGGTGAACTGGGGTCCGTGGCAAGGCGGAATGGTCACTCCGTCGCTCCGTAAACTCTTTGATGACGAGGGCGTGGGTCTGATCGATCTCCCTGCGGGGGCGGAATTTCTAGTGCGGGAGCTGAATAAATCAACGGATACCGCCGTCGAGGTGGTTGCGTTTGCCCCGTCCAGGCCGAAAACGGATCAAGCTGCCGGCGAGAGGCGGCCGGAAGCGTCCGGCATGTCGGCCGCGCGGGGCTTGGCGCCAGCGTTCGAGCGCGTGCTGGACGTGGCCGAGCATCCGGTGCTGGAGTCGCATGTCCTGGACGGCCGGCCGGTGCTGCCGCTGGCCCTTACGCTGGAATGGCTGGCCCACGGCGCCCTGCATGAAAACCCGGGGCTGACGTTCCACGGCTGCGACGATCTGCGTGTGCTGCATGGAGTCGTCCTCGACGGGAAGCCGCGGAGGCTGCGCGTCCTGGCCGGTAAAGCGGTTAAAAAGGATGGCTGTTATCGCACGCCCGTGGAGCTGCATGGCCTCGCTGACGACGGAGGCATCGTGCTGCATGCGCGGGCCGAGGTTCTCTTGACCGCGGATTTGCCGCCAGCGCCGGCGCCGCGGCCGGCCGCAGCAAAGCCTTTGCGAACCTTCACGCCAGCGGAGATTTACCCGCGTGTGCTGTTCCACGGGCCGGATATGCAGGGCATCGAAGCCGTTGAAGCCTGTGACGACCGCGGAATCGCAGCTCGGCTGCGCTCGGCGCCGGCCCCGTCGGAATGGCTGCGGCGGCCGCTGCGGCAGAAATGGATCGCCGACCCGCTCGTCCTCGACGGCGGGTTTCAGTTGATGATCCTGTGGAGCTTCGCCCGCAACGGCGCCGCCGGGTTGCCCTGTTATGTCGCCCAATATCGGCAGTATCGCCGGAGCTTTCCCACGGACGGCGCACGCGTCGTGCTGAACGTGACGAAGGCCACGGGACCGCAGGCGATCGGCGACCTCGATTTCTTGTCAATCGACGGCGAGATGATCGCACGCATGAATGGGGCTGAATGCACCCTCGATCGCGCTCTCGAACGAGCCTTCCGCCGCAACCAACTCGCCAACAGATAGAAGATAGAATAAGGAGGATTCATGGCGGGTCCGCCGCGCGTCGCCGTCGTTGGAATGGGCGGGCTATTCCCGTCGGCGGCCGACCCGGAGCGTCTGTGGAGCGACGTGGTGGCCGGCGCCGATCGGTCGCGCGACGCGCCGCCGGGCCGGTGGCTCCTCGATCCGGAGGTCGTTTTCGACCCTGCCGTCGCCGCGCCGGACCGCGTCTACTCCCGCCGTGGCTGCTTTCTCGACGCCGTCCCGCGAGACCCGTGCGATCCCGATGGACGCCTCGACGAGGTCGTGCACCTCACGCTCTTCGCCGGGCGGCAGGCTTTCGCCACCGCCGTGACGCACTCCCTTAATCGCCGCCGCGTCGGCGTCATCCTTGGCGCCATTGTTTTGCCCACCGATAAAGCGTCGATTCTCGCGCGAAACATGCTGGGTCGCACCTTCGCCGAAAGGCTGTTCGGCGAGGCGCCGCCGGCTGAGCAGGTCGATCCGCGGAATCGCCAGGTTGTCGGACTGCCGGCAGCGCTTCTGGCGGCCGAACTCGGCCTGGGCGGGACGCATTTCACGCTGGACGCCGCTTGCGCTTCCTCGCTTT
>DATKHW010000400.1:0-3667 GCA_035546275.1 Gemmataceae bacterium | reverse complement strand
TCGTTTGGCTAACAGCTAATAGCTGTTAGCTAATAGCTGTTAGCAAGAATGCGGACATTACTTTCCTGACCATCAGAAACAACAGGGGCGACCGCCCCCGGAGGACGTCATGGCAACGTCGGATCACCGCGCCCAGGCTGTGGCCCCGGGCGGCGTTTCGTCGGCGGAATGGGTGCGGCGGCGCTTCGCGGAGGCCTGGGACCAGGTCCCCGCAGGTAAGCCGCCGCCCGATCTCGATCAGCTCCTCACCCACGTCCCGGATTCGGAACGACCACAGCTGCGCCAGGAGCTGCAATCGCTGGAGCAGGAATATCGCACTCGGGCGTCCCAATCCAGCAACGGCCCGCCCGAGGGAACAGTCGATTTCGCGCCCGCCAAGCCGACCGATACGCGCGATCTGATGCCTGCTTTGGGAGCAACCACCGACTCCGCGCCCGTCGATCCCGGCGCCACGGTCGCGCCCGAGGCCGGCAAGCTGACGGCAATGGAGGAAGGCCGCCTCTTCCCCGAAACGGTCGCCGGCTACGAGATCCTCGGCGTCCTCGGCCGCGGCGCGATGGGCGTGGTCTACAAGGCCCGACAGCGCGGCCTGCAGCGCATCGTGGCGCTCAAGATGATCCTCAGCGGCGAGCACGCCGGGCAGCACGAGCTGGGCCGTTTCCGCACCGAGGCGGAGGCAGTCGGGCGCATTCAGCATCCGAATATTGTTCAGATCTACGAAGTCGGCGAAGACGACGGCAAGCCGTTCTTCTCACTGGAATACGTGGACGGCGGCAGCCTGGCGTCGAAGATCAACCATTTGCCGCAGCCGCCGAAAGAGGCCGCCCGGCTGGTCCATCTGCTGGCCGGGGCGATGGACGCCGCCCACAAGGTCGGCGTGGTCCACCGCGATTTGAAGCCGGCCAACGTGCTGATGACGCAGGACGGCGCCCCCAAGATCAGCGACTTCGGCCTGGCCAAGCGGCTGGAAGAAGACTCCGTCCAGACGCACAGCGGCGCCATCCTCGGTTCGCCCGGCTACATGGCGCCGGAACAGGCGTCGGCCCGCAACGCGGAAGTCGGGCCGCTGTCGGACGTTTATGCGCTGGGCGTCATCCTCTATGAGATGCTGGCCGGCCGCATTCCCTTCCGCGGACCGACCATCGTCGAGACGCTCGACCTGATCCGCACGCGCGAGCCGGTGGCGCCGACGCAGCTGCAGCCGAATGTGCCGCGCGATCTGGAGACGATCTGCCTCAAATGTCTCCAAAAAGACCCGAAGAAACGCTACGAAGCGGCCGGCGCCCTGGCCGAGGACCTGCGGCGCTTCCTGAACAACGAGCCGATCCTGGCCCGGCCGGTCGGCCGCATCGAACGGACCTGGCGCTGGTGCCGGCGCAATCCCCGGCTGGCGGCGATGGGGGCGGCCATCGCGCTGATCGTGTTCTTCTGGGCCGTCAGCATGTCGGTTGCCGCCGTGTGGCTCAAGGCCGAGAAGGACACGTCGGATCGCAATGAAGCATTGGCGGTGGCGAAGAAGAAGGAGGCCGACGCCAGCGCCGCCGACGCCAAGGCGAAAAAGGAGTTGGCGGATACAAATGCAGCTACGGCGAAGGCCAACGAGTTCAAGGCCAACGAGGGAGCGGCCGCGGCCGTCCGCCGCATGACCGACATGGCCGGGAAAGTGCAGCAGCAGCTCAACGGCCGATTTTTCGCGCCGGAAGCGGCGCCGGAGATGCGCGCCCTGCGCGACGACGTTCTCAAGCAGGTGCGGGACAGCATGACGGGCATGGCTCAGGACCTGGAGAAGGTCGGCGCGACGCAGTTCAGCGAGGCGGGGACCTACAAGCTGATGGGCGACCGTCTCAAGCATCTCGGCCGCGGAACAGACGCGCTCAAGCAATATCGGCTGGGCCTGGACATTATGGAGAAGACGGCCCAGGACGAACCGGACAGCGACAAGGCGCAGGGCAATTATGCGATGATGCTGATGCGGCGCGGCGACATGGAATTGGAGCTGAACGCGGACGGTCCGGCGGCCCGCGACGACTTCGCCAAGGCGCTGGCGCTGCGTCAGCAAGTAGTCGATCATCCCCACAGCGGCGATTTCAACGAGTTGGACAACACGATCAGCCTGTCGCATCACGAGTGGCATCTGGGCCAGGCGTATCTGGCCTTGGGCGATGCGGCGGCCGCGCGCGATTGCTTCGACCGATCGGCGTCCCTGCGGAAAAAATGGGCCGATGCCCAGCCCCAGCTGCCCCAGGGCCGCGGCTATTTGGCGGAGGCGTGCATGTGCCGCGGCACGGCCGAGACGCTGCTCGGCGACGCCAAGGCGGCGACCGCGTCGTTCGCCGACGCCGTGCGTCTTCAGCAGGAAGTGATTGACAACAACCCCCCGCGCTTCTGGTTCAAGGGCGACCTGGCGGATATCTATCGGCGCAAGGGCGATTCGGAGCTGCGGCTTGGCTTGGCGGAAGACGCCGAAAAGAGCTATCATACATCGCTGGAAAATCTGGCCGCGGCCCTGAACGGGGCGCCGGCGGAAACCGACTACCAGCTGACGCTGGCGGCGGACAAGGAGGGCCTGGCGGCGGTCGCTCAGCGGAAGGGGGACGCTGCGGCGGCCCGGGCGCTGAACCAGGAGGCGCTGCAGATTCGCCAGGAGCTGCTCGACATCGAGCCGACCAACCGGAGCTGGCAGGCCGCGTTGCTGCGGACGCTGGCGCTGTGCGGCAAGGACGGCGAGGCGGCGCAAAAGGCGGCCGATCTGGTCAAACAGGATCCGAAAAACGTCGCGCTTCAGATGGCGGCCGCCCGCTGCTACGCCCTTTGCGCCACGGCGGCCGGCGACGAGGCGGCGAAGCGGCGGTACCTGGATCAGACCACGGCGGCATTGCGCGCCGCCGTGACCGCCGGTTACAAGGACACGGCCGCCGTGAAGAACGACCCGGACCTGGCGCCGTTGCTGCGCGATCCGTCGTTCCAGGCAGTGCTGGAGGAACTGGCGAAGCGGTGACAGTGACTAACCGCGTCCGGAACCAATTGGTTCGTACAGCAGCGGAAAGAACCGCCCCTCCATCTTGCTGCCGCGCGGGATCGGCGGTACGCCCTTCAGCAACGGCTGATCCGAATCCGACGCGACCCCGTCGCGGAAGACGTTGACGACCGTCGCCCGCCGCTGCCGATCCGTCGAATTGGCGAACGAGCCGTGGATCATCAGCGGATGATGGAACGCCGCCTCGCCCTTCTTCAATTCCATCGCGGCCGGATGGTCAAACGCCGCCGCCTGTTCCGGCGTCAGCACCTTGCGGATGGCGTACATGTCGCCGGCCAAGCCCGTGATCGGCAGCAGGCTCCAGCGATGGCTGCCCGGCAGATATTGCAGACAGCCGTTGTCTTTTGAGGCGTCGTCGAGGCCGATCCAGCAGGTCAAGTGGGCCATCGGCTTGGTGCGCGTCCAGTAGGAATAGTCCTGGTGCCACGCCACCACGCCGCCGTGATGGGCCGGCTTGCAGAAAAGCTGGTCGTGCCAGAAGCGCACGGCGCCGCCGAGCAATTGGCTGGCGGGGACTGTGAAGGCGGGATGCCACAAGACGTCGTGGAAGCCGGGCGTGATCCGCCAGGCGCCGAGCGCGTGGAACAGCACGCGCGTCGGGTCGGCTGATTCGTTGGTGTGGAATTCGTG
>DATKHW010000399.1:0-9014 GCA_035546275.1 Gemmataceae bacterium | reverse complement strand
TTTTAGACTTTTTCCATTATAATTGTTCCTGCACCTTGTATTGTGCTTTTCGGCCCGTAGAACTCTGTTAGCGAGAGACGCTTCACTTCATCCGGCAATCTCTCCACCAGGACGGCGTCGAATGAGGGCGGCAAGGCGCCGTGCCCTCCCGGGGCCGCCTGCGCGGAGTTGCGAACTAGGAGAATGCTATGTTGAACCGAATTCTGCCGCTGAGTCTTGTCGCCGCCCTGGCCCTGGCCGTGGGTGCAGCCGCCGCCGCAAGGGCGACCGCAGCCGCCGACAAGGACGCCGATAACACCCACAGCGGCATCGTGGTTTCCGTCGCAGACGGCAGCCTGACCATGACCGACAAGGACGGCAAGAACGAGCACAAGCACACGGTGGCCAAGGACGCCGCGATCACCTGTGACGGCAAGGATTGCAAGCTGGAAGACCTCAAAAAGGGCTTCAACATCGTCGTGACAACCAAGCAGGGCGACCAGACCGTGGCCGTGAAGATCGAAGCCAAGAGCCCGGACAAAAACGACAAGTAAGCGCGCGGGCAATGGCTGAACGAAAGGCCGGGCGTCGTCGATAACGACGCCCGGCCCGTTTTTGCGCTCGGTTGCCAGGCCCCGCGGTCCTTGGCGTTAGCGGCCGGCCCTGCGAAACCGGGGCCGAGCTGACCGAGTGAGCCGCTGCTGCCGACCTGCCCATCCACGCTGGCCTTGGCTATGCTCTCCGCCACGTCCCGGCCGGGAAGGGGACCATGATCCAGCTGCCCCAAATCAAGACCCGAATCATCCGCTTATGCGAGCTGATCGAAGGCCTCGGCCGGGAAGTGAATCGCTGGAAGAGCCGCGAAAGCGTACTGCTGCTTTTGGAGCGCCGCCGTTACCTGGACAAGTTGCAGGGTGCCTTCGCGGCTCTGGACGACGCCCGGCACGTCCTGGCGGTCGCGGCGCGACGGTTGGAGACGCAACGGCCTTGACTTGGTCAGGTGTTCTCGGCCTCCACGTCAATCCGCGGTGCGTCTGACGGGGCGTCCACGATTTTGGTCTGCCACAGGGCTACCTGGCAGTCCGGTGGCGTGCCATCCAAGAATGCCTCCATGAAGCGGGCGGCGGCGAGGCTCTCGTGGCACGTCCACAGCGTACCCCCCGGACAAGGCATAACGGCCTCCCCCAGCACGCTCACCGCGAAGCGCACGCGGTCGCCAAATTGGAGTCGGCCGTCGGTTCGGAACACGCGAACTACTCGGGCCTGGACAGCTACGTCCCCTGCATCTGGGAGGTCGGGCGGGATGTTATCCAGCTCGACTTGGACGTGGTATCTTGCGGATCGCCGAGCGTTCCTAAACGCCCACCAAGGCAGTGCCATTGGGAACCTCTACGCGATGATCTGAACCATTCCCGCCATCTTCGGCGCTAACCTGTGGCTGGGCCGGTTTCAAAGGACGGCGGCCACGATTCACCGCCTCACCGCATCTACCAGCCGGTATTCCGCGAACGCCTTCACGTCCACCGGCCCGACGACGATCCGCGGATGATGGATCACCCGCAGCGTCGCATCCACGACCTGTCAGCTCCGGCCCCGGTCCACCTGGAGAATCCCTGGCGGGTCGTTGAGCGGTTGCACTTCGTACACGTCCCGCCAGACCCTCTGCGCTTCGTCAAGGGCTGCCGGCCGCCCTGCCCGGCCATCGTGACGAGGAAGCAGGACTGCCTGCCGTCGAGTCGGGGATCCTCGGTCGGGCCGAGAGCGGCCTCCGCCTGACGCGGGTTGCGGTAGCGCAGCGGTTCGGCGGCCACGGCGCGGAGAATTCCAGGCGTGCGGTGAGGGTCGGCTTTGTCGCGTTCACGGAGGCGTCTCCGACCGGGAAGGGGCGCGTCCCTGATACAGCGCCTCCGCCGCTCCAGCAAGGTCGGCAGAGCTGACGCGATCCCGGAGGGGCAGGGAAGCCGCTCAACGCCCAGGGATTGCGAGCTGCGTGAAGTTGATCGGATTCATGATGCCGCCGACTAGGCCGATCACGATGCAGACAGTCCAGATCAGCATGACGTTGTTGAGCCCCCATTCCCGGCTCTTGACCCAGCCGTAAATGAAGGCGATTAGCGCCCCAATGCCGCCGCAGAACACAAGTACGATGCAGGCGACGGCCAGCCCCGTCTGACCCCTCTGGAACATCTGGACCAGGACGAGGATGAAGCAGACCAGGCTGGCAACGCCGGCCACGGATTCCAGGGCAAGTCCCACCATCGGCATGGCTGATCCCCTTTTGCGAGAGCAAAGGCGAAGGGCGCTGTCTCCGTCGGTCACTTCTTGACGCGCTTGAGCGTGAGGAAGATCCAGCCGCTGCCGGGCTTGGACGTGAGTTCCGTGGGCCGGTCCTTGCCCGCGTCGGCGCCGCACAGGCGCAGCTCGTCCCCCTTAACCTCGTAGATGCCGAGCGCGGTCCTGCCCTTGTCGGCGCCGTCTTGGGGGGTGATGTCGATTGTCTTGGGCGTCTTGGAGGCGTCCACTCCGATCGTGGCCATATGGGACCCGACATCGGCCTTGAGCGTCAGGGAACCGCCGCTGATGGTAACCAGCAGCTTGCCGTCCGGGGGCAGTGGCTGCTCCTTGCCGTCCACTGCGTTCGAAACGGCCTCCCACGTCCCGTCGAGGTCCTTGTCACCCGTGGGCGGATCGTCGGCACGGAGCAGGGCCGGCAAGAGCAGCAGCGCGGCCAGGGCGGAGGCGGTGCGCAGGCGGTGGAGCATGGGTGTGTTCCTGGAGTGAAGGGTACCCTGCTGACGCTAGCCGACGCCGAGGGAGAAGACAAGGAGATTCCGGCGGGGCGGCTTGCCGTGGCGGAGGCCAGCATAATTGGCATCCGCTCCGCGGCTGACGCCACGATTACTCTTGGGGGCCGTGCGGACCCGGCGGTTAGGCACCCCACGATCTGGACGCCGCCCGCCCATCCGGCACACCGGACCCGTCCCCCCGGGTCGGCGCCCTCTCCGGCCGCGCGCGGTCGCGCCGTCCCCCGACGCAGCGGCCGTCGCGCGGCCCCTTCTTCGGCCTGCCGAACCGCCACCAACACGCATCTTCGCATTGTCCTGCCCTCCTCCCAGCCAGTAGAAGGCAGGCATGAGCAGCTGCTGAACATCCAGTCCCGCCAGGACCGGCTGAAGGAGCAGGCGTAGCGGCTGGAGACGGAAGGAACCGCAAAAAGGCCAAGGACTCTTGAGCATGATTCCATCACCCGGGCAAGACAGGAACACAGGGCGGACGGTGCAGGCGCTTCGTTCTCCGGCGGGCCTCTGGGAGCAGCTGGCCTGGGCGCTGTGGGTCCTCCTTGTCCTGGCGGCGGTGGGCCGGTCGGCCCTGTATTACGTCCCCCGCCAACAAGGCGCTTACCCCGTCTTCGCGGACGGCGGCCGGCACTGGCTGCGCGGCGAAGACCTCTACGACAGCCAGGACCCCAACAGCCTGTGCGTCTTCCGCTACAGCCCGCTCACTGCAGTCGCCCTGATCCCGCTGGCCCTCGCGCCCGACCCGGTCGGCAGTGCCCTGCTGCGTACGGCTAACCTGGCAGCATTTCTGCTGGGCTTCGGGTGGTGGACGCGCACGGCGCTGGGTCCGCCGTTCTCCCGCGAACATCGGGCCGTCGCCTGGCTGCTCTGCGCCGGCATGGCCTGCATCACGCTCATGGACGTGCAGCTCAACCTCCTCACCATCGGCTTTATCCTGATCACGCTCGCCGGCGTCGCCGAGTCCCGCTGGAACACGGCAGCCCTGGCCGCCAGCCTGGCGTGCTGTCTCAAGGTCTATCCGGCGGGCTTGGCGCTGGTACTGGCCGCCGTTTACCCTCGGCGTTTCGCAGCCCGCTGGCTGGCGGCGATGGCCCTGTGCCTTCTCCTACCCTTCGTGTTCCAGCAGCCCAGCTATGTCTTGCGGCAGTACGCCGATTGGGTCCGCTGGGGCCTTAACCAGCGATATCGGCCCGAGCTGGACGCCGGCTTTCAGGACGGGATGATGGTCTGTCGCCGCTGGCTGGCGCCGATGAGTCGGACGACCTACGTCTGGCTGGAGGCGGCCGCGGGGGCGGCCGTCGCTCTGGTGTGCCTATGGCGCCGCTGGCGGGCGCCGCAATCGGACTTGCTCGCCTGCATCACAGGCTTGTGTTGCGGCTGGATGATGGCATTCGGCCCGGCCACGGAGTCGCAAACCTACGTCCAGCTAGCCCCAGTCGCGGCCGTTTTCACGGTGCAGGCCTGGGCCAAGCCTCGGCCGTCGTGGTTCCAGGCGCTCGTCACCGCTTGTTGTGTGCTGCTGACGCTCTCGCAGCTGCAGTTGCTCTTGCCCCTGGACCGGCCGTTACATCACTTGGCGGCCCAGCCCATCGCCGCGCTGCTGCTCATGGCGGCGGCCGCGACCTGCGGGCTGAGAAGTCTCCGATCCTGCGGCCGCACAAAAGCCGCGTGGGATCCGGCGGGCGCCGGTGCTCGCAGCTTGCCAGGGAAGATGAGGGGGCGGCGGGGGGCGATCCCCTCCGACGGCGAGCCGATGATCTGTCCGGCCCGGTCCGGCTCACGCGCTCGCCCGCTCCCCGTCCGCCTTCCCACGCTTCTCTCTGACGTACACGACTGCCAGGAAACAGAGGGCCAGGCAAGGCAGGAAACTCCAGCAGTTGCTGATGACATCCAGCATAACAACTCCTCTTCCGTGAGTTCGCATTCGAGCCCTGTTTCGCGCAGGTTGTGAACGGTGCGGCTGGGCGATCTGGCGCGGTGTTTTTTATGAGCGGGGATGGCCGGCTTGCGCCTCCATCGGCAGGCTCCCCTCACGGCCCCACCCGCACCGCGTCCACCAGCCGCTACTCCGTGGACGCCTTCACGTCCACCGGCCCCACAGCGATCCGCGGATGATGGAGCACCCGCAGCGTCGCATCCACGACGACGAGCGCCGTCGCCTCGCCGATGGTTGCGCGCTTATTTGTCGTCCTTCTTATCCGGCGCGGGCGGCGGGTCGGGATTGGCGGGAGCCGGTTCTTCCGTCGATTGCACGCGGATGGGTGCGCCCATCCCAATCGGCGCACGCGGCGCAAATGCGCCCGGCGCGACAAAGATCAGCCGGCCTTGGGCTTTGAAGAGGCGCGCGTTGACCAATACATCTCCTGTCCGATCCGTGAGGTCAACGGCGACCTGCCGCGCCGGGTTCAGGTCGGGGTCGGCGCGCATCGCCGCGGCCACTTCCTTCTTCGTCACGAACAGCGTGTTGCCGAGCCGCACCGGCTTGAGTCCGGCCATCTCCGCCAGCAGGCGCACCGCCGTTTCCAGCGGCACGTCCTCCACGTCCAGACTCAGCTTTGGCGCCGTCTCCTTCTCCGCCCGCGGATCCAGCGGCAGGTTCACGCCGGTATCGCGGGCAAGCTGTTTCAGAGCGGCGGCGAGTTCAACCGTGTCGAAGTAGACGTTGATGCGCTGACGCATCTGACTCGCCGTCGCCGTGTCCTCCGTCGTGATGAGGATCGAAGCGCCGAGCACGACGAACGTCAGGTCGTAAGGGCCGAGCAGCACCCGCAAAGCGGCCCGCACCTTCACGTCTTTCAGGTCGGCTTGCACCTTGACCGCCGTCCCATCGGGGGCGCTGGCCAGCTGCCCGGTGATGGCGGGCGCGTCCAGCACGATGTTGAGCTTCGTCTTGTCGCGGAACTGAGCTATGGCCGCGCTTAGCGATTGCCCGTCGAAGTTGACCGTGACGACGCAGTTCAAGCCGTCACGAAGATTCGGGACGGAGCCGGCGCTTGCGTCCCAGTCGGGCGGGGTGGGGTGGCCGGGTCGGGTAAAAGTGCTTTCAGCAAGAATTCGCCAACATGAGCGTTTTCGGCGTTCATTTCCAGGATCTTATCCCGGTCGCACCATCGGCAGCGCGTCCGCCCATTTCCCCGAAAGAGAGCCGCCAATACCCCCTCCGTCGCGGCCTGCACCCGGCGCACCAGACGCTTCTCCTTTGCTCGGACCCCGAAATCCAGCCGCCCGACGCGGCGTCCGGCTCCGCTCTTAGCTCCAACCGATGGCGCATGACGTGGGCCCCAGAGCAGATTATCGCTTGGACAAGGGCGCCAAAGGCGGCGCAGCGGGCCGGCGCCCTGGCGTTGCCCCTCACTTTCGGGTTAAACTGAATGTCGAAGGGAATCGTCGCTCGACGCCGGGTCGAGCGCGCCTGTACTCAGGGAGGAGGCATTTCTCATGGACTTCAAGCCGAAGGACCCGTCGCGCCTGGTGGACGATTTCTTGTCGCGATCCGCGAAGCTGGAGCGCATAACTCCGGGTCGCAACGGGGGCCCCGCGAAAAAAGCCAAGCCTGCACTCACTGATAAGGCCAGGGCGCGCGACCGGCGGGACCGGCTGCTGGTCGAGGACGACGGCCTCTACTTTCGGATCGCTGAGCCAATCGGAGCGCTGTCTTCGCGCCTACGGCAGCGCAGGGTGACGGAGCGGAGCCAAAAGGTTGCTGCCGCGTTCCGCCGCGCCTTCAGGGTTGTATGGACCCGCCGCACCAATGCAGACCGGTACGCGCTTCTGCAACACTGGCGCGGTACAGGGGACGACGACATGCCCGTCTACCCGGAGCCCGCGACGCACCCGATTCCGGTGATCCAACTCGCCAGCACCGTGCCGCCGTCGCACGGAAATTCCTACTGCAACAAGCTCGGGGCCGAGTTTGCGTTTCCGCTTTCGCTGGCGGCCGAGCGCGCCGACCGGCTCCGGCGGGAGATCGCCCGCGCCCTGGCCGTGGCCTGGCGTTACGCCACGCGGCGGCACTGGAGGCTGATCTTGGAACAGATCGAGGAGCCGCTGGCCTCGTGGGAGGCGGAGCAAAAACGAAGCGCCAGTGCCCGGGGGCGGAAGCTGCACACACTGGAGAAGAATTATCTGCGGGCCCACCAGGCCGACCTGGAGGCGGTGTTGCGTCGCTGGGGTTTCGAGGACGCGGCCGCCAGCGAGCGGGAAAATGCAAAAAGGTAGTACAACCGATGGGCTGGGAAAAACGACGAGGCGGCCTGTACTACTACCGCTCCGTGCGGGTCGATGGCCGCCCTCGGAAGGTTTATTGTGGCGAAGGCGAGGGCGCGCTGTCCCAGCATGCCCGGGACGTTCTCGTCCGCCAACGGCGGCAGGATGAGCGCGACGCGCTGGAGCTGGAGCGTACAACCGTTGCGGAGGCTGACGCCGCTCTGCGCCGCTTCCAAGAGTTGGCCGGCCTGCTGACGCGGGCGATGCTGATCCTTTCGGGTTACCACCACCATCACGGAGAATGGAGGCTACGACGTGGCACATCACAGCGCGACGGCGACGCTGGAGGCTCCCAGCACGAAGCAAAAAAGATGGGAGCTTAATACCGCCAAGAGTAAGGTGCGGGGCCGGAAGCAGACCGCTGACGACAGTCGCCCGCGCACGAAAACGCAGGAGTGCAAGCCGGCGCCGTCGCAGCGACGGCAGACCACTCTACCCAAACAGGCGGTGCCAAAGAAGGAAGCGGCCCGGATTGAGCCGGCCGCCAGGGCTCGCATGGAGAATCGGCGGCCGCCCGTTGACGACAGCCCCGCGGCCGTAAGCAAGCCGCCGCGGCGCACCCCGTCGAAGCCGTCGCCGTCGCAGCGGCAGAAGACCAAGCCGCCCCCAACGGCCGCGCCCAAGCCTGACGCGGCGGCTGCCGTCCGCGACCAAGCGGCGCGGCTGCACGACCTCGTCGAGCAGGCCAACGCCGGCGACAAGGCTGCGATGGCTGAGATGCGGTCCATGCTGGACGCGCACCCTGAAATCTGGAAGCGCTGCGGCGATCTGGGTCGCATCGCCGAGGAGCGCTGGCTGGACGCCCTGGGCACCGACGCGCTGGGGCGCGAGTCGATCCGGCGGCACATCGACAAGTTCAAAGTGCAGCTGGCCGGCCCGCAGCCGACCGACCTGGAATGGCTGATGGCGCAGGAGGTGGCGGCCTGCTGGCTGGCCAAGAAGCACGCCGAGACCGCGGCGGCGACGCCGGGCGGCTCCGTGCAGCAGGCCGCCCTCCAGGCGCGGCGGTTGGAAAGCGCCCAAAAGGCGTACCTGCGCGCCATGAAGACGCTGATGATGCTCCGCCTGGAGTGCAGATAGCAGTCATGGCCGGGTTCGGCGAGTCACAGCCGCTCGCAAGGCTGTAGGCGCGACGCACAAACTCGGCTGGGGGCGGCCACCGACGCCGCGAAGCTGTCGAAGCCGCGCTCCCGCGCGGAGGACGCCAGCAAGACGCACAACGCGACTGCGCTTGCCCGGTCGCAAATCGGCTCCGCCAGCGATGGGATTCGCCTGCGCATCGTCTACGCGCATCGGCCGACGCTTCGCGGTACGCTCGTTCGACGGTTGCTGCAATGGGACAAGGCCGGGCGGCCGGCGCCGACGTCAGGGCCGCACGCTGCCGCAGTCATTCGCAGGCAAGGAAGGCGGCGCGACGCCGGACATCGTGTCCGGCTTCCCCGTCAGGGCGGGCTTCATTCCCACATTTGCAGTCAAGAATGGCCAGGTATAAACACCCGCCCCGGACCGTCGCGCCGGACGAAGCCAGGCCCCGGGCGCCAGCGCGGCGCCGACCGCACCTGGAGCGCTTACGTCTACCGCCACGGGCGCTGCTGCCAGATCGGCGTCTGCGACTCCCAGGAAGCGGCGGTGGCCGCCTACGAGCTGGATTTGAGGAAGAAGAACCCGACCTGCACACGGCGCCGGCGAGGGTGGAACGGCCGGCTGAAACGGCAGCTATTCCGCGCGGCGATCCGGACGCCGGGTGATCGTCAAGGCTTGAGGCGATCGGCTTCGGCAGAAGCAGCCACTCGTCGGTGACGAGCGGCTCTTAAGAGAGGCGGCGTTTTCTGCTTGCCTTCGCGGCGGCGCCCTGTACCTTCAAGGCGGGTAAAACCGATCGACTGGCCGTTGAGCCGCCCGGTGCGGGCCTGCGACAACACCTTGTCCTCCGACCAGGGTCGCCGTCGGATCGCGAATCCGGCGCGAATC
>DATKHW010000398.1:0-2167 GCA_035546275.1 Gemmataceae bacterium | reverse complement strand
CGAGTCTCCCTTGGTTTGTACAGCAGGGTGGGTCTGCAGACCCACCGACGCCGATTCCGCCCGTCGCGGTGGGTCTGGCGACCCACCCTACGACTGGGGTCGGGCGGCCGGTACATGCCCTGAGCCTAAATCGTTGGGGTGCGGAATGCAAGAGGACCCCCTGCCGTCGCCGTCGTCGCCGTTTGGTAAGATGATCTATCCCGCCGCCGACGGTGCGGCGGAGCGACAGGGATAACAGATGTCTCAGACGTGCGACATCCTGGTCGTGGGCGGCGGCGTGATCGGCCTGAGCGCGGCCGGTCGGCTGGCGCGGCGGCGCGCGGGGCGCGTGGTGCTGCTGGAGAAGGCGTTTCTCGGCGCCGGCGGCAGCGGCAAGTCGGCCGGCCTGCTCTACCAGCATGACGCCGTTCCCGTGATCGCCGCGATGGCCCGCGACGGCCTGCGCTTCTACGCCCATCTGCACGAGTCGGTCGGCGCCCCGCCGGTCTTCACCCGCAGCGGCCTGGTGCTGGTGGTGCGCGAATCCGACCGCGCCGCCCTGGACGCGAACCTGGCGGCCCAGCGCGAGGCCGGCGTCGATGTGCGGCCGATCAACGGCCAGGAGCTGACGGAGATCGACGCCAACGCCCGGTTGGCCGACGACGAGCTGGCCGCTTACGAGGCGGAGGCCGGCTGCGTGGATCCGGTGCAGGCGCTGGCGGCGCTGACGGAGAACGCCCGGCGGCACGGGGCCGACCTGCGGCAGGGCGTCGAGGTCAAATCGCTGGATGTGGAAAAGGGCAAGGTCGTCGGCGTGCAGACCAACGAGGGGCCGTACACCTGCGGCGTCGTGGTGCTGGCGACGGGGCCGTGGACGCCGCGGCTGCTCAAGCCGTTCAAGCCGCCGCTGCCCACGGCGGTGCTGCGGACGCAGGCGGCTTTTTTCCGCCGGGCCACCGACAGCGGCCGGCGCAGCGTCGTCTACGCCGACTTTGCGCAGGGCCTGTACTTCCGCCCGCTGACCGGCGACGGCATCCAGGCCGGCCCGCTCGGCGCCGCCGAAACCAAGGACGTGATCGATCCGGACGATTACAACGAGTCGGCCGACCCCGACTGGCTGACGCGCATGCGTCAGCGGCTGAGCCGGCGTTTTCCGGGGCTGCACCGCAGCTTCGGCCGCGGCGGCTACGGGGCGCTAGAGGCGGCGACGCCGGACGGCTTGCCGATCCTGGATCGGCTGCCGGGGTTGGAGGGCGTGTTCCTCGCGGTCGGCTTCGGCGGCCGCTCGGTGCTGCTGGCGCCGGCCGCGGGCCAGGCCATCGCCGAGCTGGCGACCGACGGCAAGACGACGCTGGACGTGGGGCCGCTGCGGACGGGGCGATTCGGCGACGGCGACGGCGGCAAGGGCAATGGGCTGCCGTATGCAGCGGCGGAGTGAACGGAAGAGCATCACGGCTTGTATGAGGCTGTTGTTGGGCGTACCATGCCGTTGGACGCCCGTCTCTTCTAGGGAACGCACGATGACCGCAGCCGTCCAACAGCTTCTAAACGCCTTCGACGCCCTTTCCGAGGACGAGAAACGCGAGGCGGCGGCGGAGGTGCTGCGCCGGACTCTGCCCACCGCCGCCGGCGACCTTCCCGAGGAAGCCCTGGTCGCCGCGGCGGAGACGTTATTCCTGGAACTCGACGCCCGAGAGGCCGCCGATGCCCAGCGGTAGCCGCGGCGAGGTCTGGCTCGGTCGATCTGGGGATGGCCGCCAAGGTGCGGCCCTGCCTTGTCCTGAGCGTCCCGGCAGGTCCGCAGGATCGGTCTCTTACGACGCTGGCAGCGCATACGACAAGCGCCCGCTGATCACAATTTGAAGTGGCAGTACGGGCGCGGTTTCTTCAAGCCGGAGTATTCGACGCGCAAAATCTGGCGACGGTTCCGCACGCCAAGCTAATCCGTAAGCTCGGAAACCTTGCCCCGGATCAGTTCGCGCTGGTCGAGGCGGCGGTGCGGCGCTGGCTCGGACTGTAAATAGGCGATTGTAGGTCTATTCCTATGCCGCTACTGGATCATTTTCATCCGCCGGTCAGCGAGCGGCGCAGCTGGGAGGGCTTTCACGGCCTCTGGGCGGCGGCGCTGGTCGAAAAGCTGAATCGCGACGTCCTCGGCGAGGAATTTTTCGCCGACATGCAGGTGCAC
>DATKHW010000397.1:0-5203 GCA_035546275.1 Gemmataceae bacterium | reverse complement strand
CGACGCGAATCGAACGTCGGCCTGATCGTCACCCTGATTTTCTTCATCCTCACCAGCGTCGGCCTGGGCGTGGCGACCTATTACGGCTTCGCCCAGCAGGACGCGCTGCTGAAGGACAAGAAGGCATCCGACAAAGCGGCCGCCGACATGAAGGAGAAGGCCGACTACTATCAGTTCCAGGCGCTGTGGTTACGGGCGATTATGGGGCTGACCGCCGACTTCGATCAGCCTTCCGACCCCAAGGACGCCACCTCGCAGACGACCGGGTCGCTGCTGAAGACGGAGCGCGATCAATTCGACGTTGGCACGCTGGGCAAAAACATGGCGGATCGCGCGGTCTTTGCCGACCTCCTCAAGAACGTGGAGAGCGGCGCCTACACGATCATCCCGGCGATGAAGGACGGCAAGCCGGTCGCCGCTCCCCAGGGCCAGCCGCAATACGTGGACCTGGCATGGAATCCAAAGACGACTCGGCCGAATTCGAACTTCCTGGAAATCTTCTTTGGCCAGCGCGCCCTGATCGAAGACCTGAGGAACGCCGTGGCATCGGCGCTCAAGCTGCAGCATGACAAGGAGGACGAAGCCACAACCGTCGCCAAGGAGCGCGACGACTGGAAGCAGAAATTCACGGACAAGGAGAAGGAGCTGCAGACGAAGGACCTGACCGTCAAGAACCAGTCGTACACCAAGCTCGTCGCCGATGTTAACACAACGCTGACCAAGGCCCAAGCTGACTTCACGACGGAGCACGAAGCGCGAGGCAAAGCGGAAGCCGAATTGAAGAAAGCGAACGATGAGGTCGCCCGCGTGAACAAAGAGCTGCTGGACCTGAAAGCGTCCGTGAACGAGCAGCAGCAGAAGCTGGACACGTCGAGGCTGGAGCAGCCCGCGGAGGGCAAGCCGATTCCGACCGACTGGAAGATCGTTCGCATGGACCGTTCGGGCAAGGAGCCGTTTATCAACCTGGGATCGGCGCAGGGCGTTCAACCGGGGCTGACGTTCAGCATCCACGCGCAAGGCCCGGACGGCCGGCCGGTGCCCGCCAGCAAGGGAACGCTGGAGGTGCTGAACGTGGTGGGCCCGGACTTGTCGCAGGCCCAAATCGTGAACGTGAAAGACTCGTTCAAGAACCCGATCTTGCCGGGCGATTACCTGTACAACCCGATCTTCCACCCCGGCAAGGAACAGCACGTGGCGATCGCCGGCCGGATCGACATGCACGGCACGAAGGGGGACGACCTGGACGAGTTCCAGCGGGTGCTGGACCGCAACAACGTCAAGGTGGACGCTTTTCTCGATCCCAAGGAGGAGAAGGTCAAGGGACGCATCACGGTGAACACCGACTTCCTGATCCTCGGAGACATTGCGGACCTCAAACCGGACTCGCCGGAGGCGATCGCGGTCAACCAGCTAAAGCAAGACGCCATCACCAACGGCGTGCATATCGTGTCGTCGCGGGAGTTCCTGGAGTCGATGGGCCGCAAGGCGCCGTGATAGCGGCGGCCGCGATTTGGATGACGCAAGAACCCCTTGGAAACAAGGGGTTCTTTCTTTCCTCCTCGTGCCGGGGCTCCGCCCCGGCACGCACTGCCCGGCAGGCTCCGCCTGCCTGATGGACAAGACGCGAGGCAGAGCCTCGCAAGCAGTGCGTTCCCGGGCAGAGCCCGGGAACGAGAACATCTCATTGCAGCCCTGCAATCGCTGACAAATCCCGCGCGGAGCGCTATCGCGTGGATTATAATCACCCTTTGATCCATGCTGTCCGCCCCGGAGGTCGTCCAAGCCCATGCTGCTGTCCTGCGGCCGCTGTCGCCAATGGGAACGAGAAGTCGACGGTCCGCCCGACGTGCCGTTCATCTGTCCCGTCTGCGGCGGCCCGGTCCCGGACATCGCCCCCGCCGTCGGCGGATCGGAGGCGCCGACCCAGGCGCGGCCGTTGGCGTCGGCTTCGGTCCTGGATACCACCGACGGTCCGTTGACGGCCGCCGTCGCGGACGCGCCCCCATTCCCGCCGTGCGATTGGCCGACCATCGCCGGTCACGAAATCCTCGGCGAACTGGGCCGCGGCGGCATGGGCGTCGTCTACATGGCCCGCCAGGTCGGACTCAATCGCATCGTCGCGCTCAAGATGATCCTGTCCGGTCAGCACGCCGGCGAAACCGAGCGGGCCCGCTTCAAGGCGGAGGCGGAAGTGGCGGCCCGGTTGGTCCACCCCAACATCGTGCAGATTCATGAAGTGGGCGAGGCGAACGGCTGCCCGTTCTTTTCGCTGGAATACGTCGAGGGCGGCAGTCTGGCGGCGAAGCTGGACGGCACGCCGTGGGCGCCGCGGCCGGCGGCGGAGCTGATCGAGACGCTGGCGCGAGCGCTGCAGGCGGCCCACAAGCACGGCGTCATCCACCGCGATTTGAAGCCGGCCAATGTGCTGCTGACGATGGAGGGTCAGCCGAAGATCACCGATTTCGGCTTGGCCAAGAAGCTGGACGACGCCGCCGGCCAGACGCAGAGCGGCGCCATCCTCGGCACGCCCAGTTACATGGCGCCCGAACAGGCCGGCAACCGAGCCGTGAAGGTCGGCCCGGCGGCGGACGTGTACGCGCTGGGGGCGATGCTGTACGAATTGCTGACCGGCCGGCCGCCGTTCAAGGCGGCCACGACGCTGGACACGGTCCTGCAAGTCATCAACGACGAGCCGGTCCCGCCGCGGCAATTGCAGCCCAAGACGCCGCGCGATCTGGATACCATCTGTCTGAAATGTCTGCGAAAGGAGCCGAAGAAGCGCTACGGCTCGGCGGAAGAGCTGGCGGAGGATTTGGCGCGCTACCTGGACGGCAAGCCGATCACGGCGCGGCGAGTGGGCCGACTGGAGCGCGGTTGGCGCTGGTGCCGGCGCAACCCTGTGGCGGCGTGGCTGACCGCGATGGTGTTTTCATCCCTGGCGGCCGGGGCCGGCATTGCGTCGTGGTTCGCCGTGCAAGCCCACGAGGAGGCGCAGCAGGTCCGCGACGAGAAGCACAAGGTGCTGGACGAGGAGCTGCGCGTCCGGCGGCACCTCTACGACGCCCAGATGAGCCGCGTCCAGCTGGCCTGGGAAGAAAACGAGCGCGACGCCATCCCGCCGCTCCTGGACGAGCAGACGCCAGCGCGAACCGACGGCGTGGATTTGCGCGGCTTCGAGTGGTACTTCTGGCTGCACCGCAAGCCGACGCCGCTCTTCGCCGTCCGTTCTCTGGCGGCCTTTCATACGGACGGGCGGCGCGTCGCGTGGCCGACGGTCTTCAACGGCAAGGAGACGCAGTTTACGGTGTGGGATGCGGAGACGGGACAGGACATTTACACCTTTTCGACGCCGATTATTCCGGGGGGAGAATGCCTCGCGTTCAGCCCCGACGGTCGCTTCATGGCGCTTGGCGGCGCGATCTGGCCGAACAACCCGGTCCAGCTGGCGGCGCGGGGCCAGGAAATCACGCTGCGCGTTTATGACGCTGCCACGGGCACGGAGCTGCGCGTCCTGCCCTGCCCGGCCGCGATTTCCTCCGTCGAATTCAGCGCGGACGGCGGGCGCGTGGCGGCGGCGACGACGGACGGGAAAGCACGGGTGTGGGATGCCGCGCTGGGGACGCCGCTCTTCGCTTTCCCATGGCCCGACAAGGCGGCCCTGGGATCCACCGCCGGCACGATAGGCCTCCTGGCGGCGCCGGCGGGACAAGGAGCGCTGCTGGCGGCGTGCGCACTCTTCCCTAAACCGCTCGTCAATACCTTTGGCGTGAATCCATCGGGCGGCGCCCTGGCCTTCGATCCGAAGGGTCGGCTGCTCTGGAGCCGCGACGGCAGCGTCGTCGGATGGGACCTGACGACGGGAACGCAAGCCTTCGCCTACGCCGGTAATTTCCCAAGCCTCGTTCTCAGCCCCGACGGCGAGCGTCTGGCTCGACCGAACATCCCCGGCGTCATGCTTTATGACGCCGAAAGCGGACGTGAAATCGGCGCCTTCATGGGAGCGGGAAGCGTTGCATCGTGCGTGGCGTGGAGCGCCGACGGCCGCCGGCTGGCGACGGGCCACGACGACGGCGCCGTGACCGTATGGGACGCGGCGACCGGGAGGGAAATCGAGACGATTCGGGGGCAAAAAGGTCCCATCGTGCGCGTCGCCTTGAGCGCCGACGGCAAGCGCATCCTGAGCGGCGGCGCGGACGGCATTAGGGTCTGGGAAATCAACGCCGACCCCGATGCGCACGCCGTTTTTAAGGGCTTGCCGCCGTTTGCATTGAGCGCCGACGGCGCGCATCTGGCAGGATGGGCCAACGGCGGCGTAACCATTTGGGACATGCCCGGCCGGCAGGTGAAGCGCATCATTCCCTGGCGCGAGGCGCTAGGCGGTCTGGCGTTCAGTCCCGACAGCGCGCGCCTCCTGGGCTGGTCGCAGAACGGGCCGGTCCACGTATGGAGCGTCGCCGACGGCGCCGAGGTCTGTTCCTTGCAAGATGAAGGACTGAAACGTACGGTCGTCAAGTACCGGACGGTGGAGTACAGCCCGGACGGCCGGGCCGTCGTGTACGCCATAACAAGCAACGGCCGCAACTATGTGGGCGCCTGGGACCTGGAAACCCGGCTGGCGAAACCGAAAATCGACATTACGGAGGGAGACTTCCGCATAACCACGCCGGTCTTCAGCCCGGATCAGCGGCGCATCGCCGTGCCCTTCGAAAGCACGCACACCCTTACGATCTGCGACGCGGCCAACGGCAACCGGCTGTTCACCATGGACGCCGTGTCCACATTCGCGGCGTACAGCCCCGACGGGCGGCTGATCGCCGGCGACGAGCAGCCGGAGGAAAAGGCCGCGCCTGACCCGCTGGCGTCGCTGTTTGGGCTTGCTCCCACCTCGGCGAAGCCGAAACCGACGCTCGTGGTCTGGGACGCCGAAACCGGCAAGCGGATCGCTGTGCTGCCGCAGTACGTGTCGCCGGCGAGGGCCGCGATCTTCAGCCCCGACGGCCGCCGCCTGGCCGCCATGAGCGCCGACGGCGTGCGCGTCTGGAACCTGGACACGAAGAATGAAGTGCTGTCGCTGAAGGGAATCGGGCCCGTGCAGTTCAGTCCCGACGGCCGCTTCCTCGCCGGGGCGGCCGCCGACGGGACCATACGCGTCTGGAACATCGAGCGAACGGAGTGACGCACTGCAGGCGAGCGGGGGGCGTCA
>DATKHW010000396.1:0-17173 GCA_035546275.1 Gemmataceae bacterium | reverse complement strand
CCCGATCGACCGCAGCGCGTCCATCGCCGTCGGCGTCGGATCGGTCCAGCGGAAGAACGGGAACACCAGCGGCGGCTTGATGCTGCGCATCCAGCCCGCCAGCGTGAGCTGCTTCTTCGCCCGCAATTCTCGGAAGGCCTTCCAGTCGCGTCCGGGATTCCACAGGCGCAGGCCGGTGCGATAGCTGTCCATCGCGGGCAGCGGCAGGCCGACGAGCCGGTTGTACACAAACGCGGCCAGGTCGATGCCGCTGGCCGCCACGAGGCAGTCGGACGCGGTAAAGCGGGCGTTGCACTCGATCAGCTTGAGCCGGCCGTCGCGGTCGTCCCGCTTGAACTCCGCATTGGCCAGCCCGCGCAGCCCGGCCGCCTGGAACAACCGCAGCGACAGGTCGCGCACTTCCGGGTTCCAGTCCGTGACGTGGTACGAGGCGTCGCCCATGTTGACCGGGAAGCGGCGGATGATCCGCTTCGTAAAATGGAACATCGGCTGTCCGTTTTCATCCATGTATGTGTAGTAGCTGCACAGCCGGTCGTCGGGGCCGGGGACCATTTGCGTCAGCATCGCCGCGACGCCGGCGTCGCTGGCCGTTCGATAGGCGCCGACCAGCTCGGCGAAGTTCTGCGCCGCGAAATACTTCTTGCCGAAGCGCTCGTTGAAGACGTGCGAAAGCTGAGGCTTGACCAGCAGCGGAAAGACCAGCTCCTGTTCCAGCCGCAGCACGTCTTGCAGCGTTTCCACCTTCCAGAATCGCGGCGTCGGCACGTCGGCGGCGCGGGCGATCTCATAAGTGCGCAGCTTGTCCAGCATCGCCAGCTGCGCCTCGGGATTGGAATCGTCCAACCGGAATTTCCGCGCCAGTCGCTCCCGATTGTGGGCAATGATTTCAATGCCCACATCGGACGCCGACAGCAGCACAGCGCCGCGCAGCGCGTCCGATTCCGTGCCCACCAGGTACGACGTCCACGTCGCTTTCTCGCTCCCCAGCCAAGCCGGACGAAGATACTGGACGTATCGGGAAAAGCGCACCGGGGCGTAGTGATCGTTGAGAGCGAAGACGCGGACGCCGCGACGGCCGAGGCTGCGGGCGACGGACAGAGCGTTGGCGAGGCCGCCGATCAGGATTACGGGCGGCAGACGGCGAGAGTCCGATTTCATGGGCGGGTTCCTGCAAGACAGGGCGCTTCGGGGACGGGCTGACCGCTCAGCAGGCGTTCCAGCACGCGGACGGCAACCGGATAATCGCCATCCTGCTTGTGGTAATGGTAATGGAGGCCGGGCGCCACATTGACTTCGAGGATCACGCCGCCCGCCTGGTCCAGCGGCAGCGCCGGGTCCGGCGTCACGAGGTCCACGCCGGCGAAGCGGGCGCCGACGCAGGCGGCGGCGCGGGCGCCGGCTTCGATCACGGCATCGCAAAGCGTCGATGTGGCCGTGACGTTTTCGGGGCCGAAGTTCTGGTTCACCACCGTTTTGAGCACGACGGTCGCGCCGGCCGTTGGGATGCTGTTCAGCGTGAGCCCCTGGGCGGCCAGCGTGTTGCGCATATCGAGGTCGATGGTCAGCAGCTTGAACACGCGGGCGCGGCAGGCGGCCAGCCGCTCGGTGTTTGCCTTTTCGACGAGTCGGCGGATCGCCGATTGCCCGTCGCCGACCACGGTCGGCGGGCGCCGCCAAACCGCGTCGAGCAATTCGCCGTCGAGATAAAGGAGGCGGTAGTTGCCGCCGGCCTTCTGCTCCTCAATAAGCAACTCCGGTCCATGCTCGACGGCGGCGGCCGCGGCGGCCCAGGCGAGGTCGGAACGTCGCCGCACCCCGGTCACGACGCCGTCGCCGCCGGCCGTACCGACGGCCGGCTTCACCACGCAAGGGCGATCCGTTTCCTGCAGAAACCGCGCGGCCTTCTCAAAATCCCTTATCGTGAACACCACCCGGCGCGGCGTGGGCAGGCCGGCGTCGTCCAGCAAACGGTAGGTCAGCGGTTTGTTGCCCGCGACGATGAGGGCCATTTGGTCGTGCAGTGGACAGCAAATGTCCGTTACGCGCGTCCGTAGGTCTCCCAAGCGGATCTCATAAACCCCATATCCGCGCTGAATGAAGGCGCCGCCGACGGCGGCGGCCGCTTCGCGCCACAGCCCTGCGTAGAACGCCGCGCGGCCCTGCGCCTCCGGGTCGGCGCGGCGGCCGCGCCGGCGCAGCTTTGCCCGCAGGTTTTCCAACCTGCACAGCCATTTGAGGGCCGTCCGGCTCGCCGTCCAGTCGAGCATGCGCCGACTCCCTTGTTTCACACCACCGGGACAGCCGTCTCGACGCCGTTCGCCGTCGGCAGGTGCGGCGGGCGCGCCGGGGCGCCGGGCAGCATGGGACAGTCGTGTTCCTTGAGAAGGCGATCGACCCAGGCGTTGGAGAAATCGCCCCGCTTGACGGCGGCGAGATAGGCCGCGTTGGCCTGCTCGTGCCGCTGCAGCCGCTCCAGCAGCTCGGCCGCGATTTCCTTGGGCACAACCACCACGCCAGCAGCGTCGGCGACGACGATGTCGCCGGGATTGACCACCACGCCGCCGCAGCAGATCGGGAAGTTTACCTCGCCCGGCCCTCGGTGCAGCGGCCCCACGGGCGTCGTGCCGCGCGCGAAAACCGGGTAATCCAGGTCGATGATATCCGGCAAATCGCGCACCAGGCCGTCCACCACAAAGCCGGCGATCTTCAGGTGCTTCGCCTTGGTGGAGATCAGGTCGCCGAGCACGGCGTTCATGTACGATCGGCCGGCGTCGATCACGACCACGTCGCCGGGCTTCGCCACGTCCAGCGACTTGTGCACCATGAGGTTGTCGCCGGGAAAGACCTTGACTGTGCAGGCCGGTCCGACGAGCTGGTGGTGCGACCCGGTCAGGCATTTGATCGCCGGGTCCACGGCGTAAAGGCGGTTCAGCAGGTCGGAAATATCCGGCGTAGGAAAGCGTCGGAACTCATGCATGAAACTGGGGTCGGGCCGCGGGAAGTCCAGCTTAACGCGGAACCCCGAACCGGGGTGCATCTCGGCCGAACGCGGTTTTTGTACCATGTCGCTCTCTCCTGTCCGGTTTCACTCATTCCTGTCGCCGCGCGCGGAGCGCTCCGCGGCGGTGCAATTCTTCCAGGACTCCGGCCGTCGTCCAGCCGGGCGCGTCGGCCCATCCCGACTCGGCCGCGGCGGCGATGACGCTGCGGGCGGCGAGGGCCATGCGCGGCGCCAGCCCTCGCGTCTCCATCGTGTGCTCCAACTCGGCCATCTCGTCCGCCCGCCGCCGCGCGTGCCGGGGGTAGGTCGGCGCCAGCCGATCAATGACCTCCATCAAGCCGGGGTAATAGGCCGCACATTCCTGCAGGAAGGCCGCGGACAGGCCCGCTTCGTGGGCCAACACGCCGACTTCGAAGAAGAGCGCGGCCAAGCCCTTATTCAGACCCGCAAGGGCGCTCTTCAGAGCGGACGCCTGCCCCGGCGTCTTGCCCACCACGCGCACGCGCAGCGGCTCCTCAAACAGCGCCGCTACACCGAGGGCATCCGGTCCGCTGAGAAACAGCGCGCCCTGTGCCGGCAGTCGTGCGGCCAATCCCAGTACTGCCGCGTCCACGAAATCGGCGCCGGCTGCCTGGACCATGCGGCCAATTCGCGCGACCGTCTCCGGCGATATGGAGTTGACGTCCACATACAGCCGGTGCTCGCCCCCCACGGTCGCCGAGTATTGCTCGGCGACGGCCAATGCGGCGGAGGGCGGCACGGCGGAAAACACCACGTCGGCGCGGCGCACAACTTCCGCAAATGAAGCGGCGACCTCCAGCCCGACCTCGCGGCAGAGTCGCTGCGTCCGCGGGCCGCGGCCTTCCAGCGCGGTTATCACGCGCCGACCGCTGGCCATGAGAATCCGGCCCAATGCGGCGCCGAGTTCCCCCGGGTACAGGATTCCAATCGTCGGATTGTCATGATCCATCACGGTGCGCCGCCTAACCCCGTTCGATGACCCGCGCCAGCGCCTCGAACTGCACCGCCGCGTTGAACCGCTCCACGATGTGGCGCCGCGCCGCCCGGCCGATCTCGCGCCGCCGTTCCGGGTCCAGGCCCGTCGCCTCGTCCAGCGCCGCCATGAGTTCGTCCACGTCGCCGGGCGCCGTCAGTCGGCCGACGCCGGGCGCCGACAGCACCTCCGGCACGCCGCCTACCGCCGTGGCGATCGGATAGCATTCGCAGGCCATCGCCTCCATCATCGCCAGGCCGATCGCCTCCTCGCGGCTGGGCTGCAGGTACACGTCGATGCCGCTGTGAGCGTCCCACGGCCGATCCGTGAAGCCGGGAAAAACCACGCGATCCAGCACGCCCGCCTCGCGCGCCGCCTTTTCTAGAGTTTTGCGCTCGTCTCCCTCGCCGACCAGCACGAGCCGCACGTCGCGCTCCGGCCGCAGCCTTGTCAACCGGGCGAAGGCGGCGACCGACGAATCCAATCCCTTCTCCGGACTCAGCCGGCTCACCGAGCCGACCACCACGGTCGAGTCGGACGCGCCCCAGGACCGTCGCACCGCCGCGCGCGCCGCGTCGTCGCGTCGATACCGGTCGGCGTCGATCCCGTTCCGCACTGCAACTACCTTGCGTCGCGGCAGGCGAAAATCATGGATGAGCCGCTCGCGGGCGGTTTCCGAGACGGCCACCACGCGGCTCGACGCCATCGAGCGGAACCGCCACGTAAGCCACATCCGATACCACCAAACTCCCAATCCTGGGATGAGTCCGAACAGCCGCCGGCTGGTCCGCGGGGCCATTTCGGCGGACGAATGTTCGATGGCGATGGTGCGGCCGAAGCGCAGCCGCGCCGCCACGTCCAGGGCCAGGCTCCCCGCCTCCAAGCCCCAGCGCACCATCACGCCGACGTCGCCGGGCAAGCCGCGCACCAGCGCGGCGCATTCCCGAAAACCCATGCGGTGCATCGGCCGCGGCAGCGCCGGCTTGCGAACCGCCACGCTCGTCCGGCATCCATTGAGCCGATCCCGAAACACGTCGTCGCCGAGGGCGACGATCGATACGTCATGCCCGCGGCCGGCCAGCGCCCCGGCCAAGCCAACCGTATGCACTTCGGCGCCGCCCCAAACCTTGGTGTCGCTCAGGATACAGACATTCACCGACTTTAGCTCCGCAAATAGTGGTCGATGAGCCAGCGGAACTCGTCGATCCGCAGGTCGTCGATGCACACCCGGCCCAGCGCCATGCGGTCGTCGGAGGCCGCAATGGGCTTTTGCTCCGTGGTGAATCCCGCCTCGAAGCCGGCGGCCTGGACGATACGCTGCACCCGGCTGTCAAACGCGCGGTCGTCGCCGTAGGGGTAGGCGAACACGGGCCGGAACGATGCGAATCCCGACAGAGCCACCCGCGCCTCGTCGGCTTCCGCCGCGATTTCTTCATCGGTCAGGCCGGTCAGGACACGGTGCGAAACGGTGTGCCCCCCCAGCGTGAACAGGCCGGTGCGGTCCAGCGCCGCGATCTGCCCCCATGTCATCGGCGTCGGCCCATCCTCCAAACCTGGCGCTTCCAGCACTGCGGCCGCCCGCCCCAGCCGCTCCTCGCGCTCCGACTCGTCCAGCCACCGCAGCGATTCACAGCGTTCCGGATCGCCCGCGCCCGGCGCGAGAAGCGAATCAATGTCCGCGCCCTGGGACGCCGCCGCGCGGCTCAATCGGAAGGTCCGATCCCACCAGCCCGGTCGGTCGCCGCCGATCAGCCCCGTCGGGACGAACAGCGCCGCTGGAACGCCCGCATCTCGCAAGATCGGGTACGCAATCTCCCAAGTATCCGTAAAGGCGTCGTCCAGCGTCACCAAAATACGTCCCCCCGGCGGTCGGCCGCCCCCACGCAGATCGGCAAGCAGCCGATCCATCGAAACGGCCAGGCCGTTGCGGGCGAGATAGCGCATCTGCTCGGCGAACCGCGCCGGCGACGTCGTGATCCACGGCGCTGTCGTCCCTAGCTCGCACACGTGGTGGTAGGCCAGAACCAGCGTCCGCGGTCGCCAGGCACACACGGCGCGCCGCACCAGGGATCGCACGAATGCTTTCACGCCGTCGGCTCCAATGTTACGGCCTGCGGCGGGCGCTCCTCGCGGCGATGCGCCGGCTCCTCCTGGGCCGTGAGCGTCCAGCTGTGGTCGGCCATGTACGGGAACTTCGATTCGCTCAACTTGCCGGAGCCGAAATAGTCGCCTTTCTCGACGACCAGCTGGCCGGCGTTCGGGACCCAGTCGAGCCATTCGCCGTCGGGGTCGGTCGCGGCCAAGACGTTGAAGACGTACCGGCCGACGTTGAGCGGCAGCCGGGGAATCAGGCACTCCACGCGTCCCTTTTGCGGCATGCGGCCGGGGAAGGCGTCGCCGGAGACGGCGTTGCCGAACTGCGTCACCGGCGCCCCCTGCGGCGTGTAAAGCGGGAACGAAAAGCTCGGCCGGCGCACCACCGCCCCCGCCGCCAATTCGTAAGTCGCCACGATCTTCACGGTCTGCCCGGTCAGCACCGACGCCGCCCGCCGGCCTTCGGCGTCCTCGACCCAGGCGTCGGTGAAGCGGAGCTGCACGCCGCCGGTGCGGTCGGTCCGCTCGGCCAACGGCGTGTCCATCAGCGTCTCTTGGGACGCCAAATAGTGGTTGACGACCGCCTTCGTCTCGCCGCGCAGGGCCAGCCGGCCGCGCTCGAACAGCAGGGCGTTGGCGCAAAGGTGCTGCACCACCTCCATCTGGTGCGTCACCACCAGCACGGTCCGACCGCCGCGGGCGATGGCGCCCATCTGGCCCAGGCACTTCCTCTGAAAGGCGTGATCGCCGACCGCCAGCACTTCGTCTACAAGCAAGATCTCCGGCGTGATGTGAGCGGCGACGGCGAACGCCAGCCGAACGTACATACCGCTGGAATAGCGCTTGACCGGCGTGTCGATGAACTCTCCCAGCTCCGCAAACTCCACAATGTCGCCGAACTGGCGGGTGATCTCGCGCCGCTTCATGCCGAGAATGGCGCCGTTGAGGTAGATGTTCTCGCGGCCGGTCAGCTCCGGGTGAAAGCCCGTGCCGACTTCCAGGAGACTGCCGACGCGGCCGCGCAGCTCGACCTGGCCGGCGGTGGGATGGGTGATGCGCGATAGGATCTTGAGCAGGGTGCTTTTACCGGCCCCGTTGCGCCCGATGACGCCGACCACCTCGCCGGGCTGGATGTCGAAGTCCACGTCCTTGAGCGCCCAGAAGTCCCGCACCGCTCCGCCGCTGGGCCGGCGCCGCAGCCACCCCGCCGCCCACTCCGTCAGGCTCTCGCGCAGCGTCCGGTAGGCGGCGCCGCCCCCGGCGCCGTTGACGCGATAGCGCTTGCTCAACCCTTCCACGCGGATCGACGGCGGCATAGGGTTCTCAGTAAAATGCAATGCCGGATCGTTTTACGGAATGAAAACCGGCGTGTACCGCGGTGAATCGCAAAGTCCATGCCGCCTGCCGGTCGGCATGGTCGGCGCTGATTTTCGAGAGCGTTTCGCAGTTGGGCGCTAACGAAGCTGGACCGACGGCCGCGCGGCGTTAACGCCGCTTTACACTTGAGGCGACGGCTGATTCCTGTGCGGCGCGAACGCAGCGACCGCACATTGGCCCTTTGGCCATCCAACTATAGCATTGATTTTGACGCCTTCGCCGATGCTGCGGGGGCGGCGGAGGTGTGCGGACGGACCGTGGACGGACGCCATGCAAACGCCGACGACCAAACTGCTGCGCCTGCTGAGCGCGGACCATCCAGCCGAGGTTCGTCGAGCGACGGCGCTGGTGATGGGGGAGTTGGGCCTCCGCGACGGCGAGGCGGCGGAAGCGCTTTGCAACGCCTTGCAAGACGCGGACTCGGCGGTGCGCCTGGAGGTCATCCGGGCGGTGGGCAAGCTCCGCATCGAATCGGCCCTGCCGCAGCTGCTGTCGCGCATCAAGGACGGCGGCGCCGAGGCCGATTCGGCGGCCCATGCGGCGGCCCATCTGGGCGCCAAGGGGACGCGGGCCTTGCAGGAGCTGATGCCGAAGGTGGCGCCCGGACTGCGGCGCTATATCGCGGCGGCGCTGGCCGGCGGCGGCACCGCCAGCGCCACGGCGGCCGCGGCCGCGGTCCTGCTGGACAAGGACCCCGGCGTCGTCGAGGCGGCCGTGCGTTCCCTGGCAGAGCAGATCCCGACGCTGGCCCCGGCTCAGCGCCAGGCGTGGACCGATCAGCTCCTGGAGCTGGCCGGCGACCGTAGGGGCGGGGTAACCCCGCCCCTACCCGCCGCGACGCAAACGGCGGTCGTCCGACTGTTGGCCGCGCTGGACGATCCGCGGGCCGGCGCCGCCCTGTGGGATAAGGTGTTGCCGCCCCATGCGCCGGAAGTGCGCGCCGCGGCGCTGCAGGGCGTCGGCAAGTGGGCCGCATCGCCGACAAAGGATCAATTAAAGCGCCTATTCGCCGCCGCGGCCGACGCCGACTTTCGCATTGCGGCGCCGGCCCTGGTGATCCTGCAACGGCTGCCGGCTGACAATCGCGCGGCGGCGGAATGGCGGATGCTGCTGCGGGCGCCGGACGTGGCAGTGCGGCGATTGGCGCTCGACAAGATAGGAGACCACGACGACGACGAAACCGCCGCCGCGCTGCTGGAACAGCTGCGTCACGCCGACCGCAGCCTGCGCGACGCCGCTCTGGCGCGGCTCGCCAAGCTGGAGCACGGCCGCAAGGCACTCACCACCGCCTTGCTGGAGGCGGATGCTCCCGATCACGCCTGGCTGTTGGCCCGAGCGCAGGCGCCCTTCGCTGCAAAGTACCCCGCAGGTTGGCGCGAGGAGGTGTTCGACCAGGCGGGCAAGCATCTGGAAGCCAGCGACCGGCGGGCCGATCCCCTGCTGTTCCTCCTGCGTGAAACGGACCCGGCGGACCTGCGCGATCGCCTGGAACAGCGGGCGCTCGCCCTGCGGAAGAAGAAAGCGTACCCGACGGCGCTGCTTTATTTGCGGCTGCTGGCCCGCGACCCGGCGTGCGGCTTTCCGATTCGGTTGGAGCTGGCGGCGTGCGGTCTGAAGGTATCGGGCAAGGATTTGGCGTCGGAGTCGCGGGCCGCCGATCCCAGCCTGGGCCAGTTCGCCACGCTCTGCCAGCAGGACGAGGCCGAATTGGCGCGGCAGGTGGGGCAGATCAAATGGCTGGACACAGAAGACCTCTATTATCTCGGATTCGACCTGGTGGAGCATGAGGGCCGGGCCAAGAAAGCCGGCGGCGAGATCCTCAAGTTGGCGGCGAAGCGCTCGCCGCGCACCAAGGTGGGCCAGGCGGCCAAGCGCAAGCTGGCTAGCGCGGGCTTGGACTGACCGCGGAAAACGCGGCTTGATTCCGTGCGGCGAACGAAGGATAGTGGCGCCGGGCCGCGTTGCACAGGGAGGGGAACATGCCGCTGCTCGTAGCGCTGATTTTCGCCAGCTTCCTCGGTGAATTCAACCTGCAAACGATTTTCGTCGTCGCTTCCACCTGCATCACCGTCTATTTCTGGGTGATCAAGTGGAATCGCGAGCGCACCGGGCTGAAGCTCTACCGCGTCGCCGACTTCCGGGCGGATCGGCTGCAATGTTCCGACAAGCCGGGCCAGGAAAAAGCGACGTGGTACGGCGAAATTTTCCTGGCCAATCCGTCCACTCTGCCGATCGCAGTCGTCCGCTTTCGCGTGCAGCTGCTGTGGCGCGGCCGCTGGATGGACGGCCGGACGGTAATGGAACGCAAGGACGACATGCCGTGGACGGTGGAACCGCTGCGCGTGCTGGCCCGCAGTTTCGGCTGTGCCTTTGACGTAGAAGAAGGGACGGCGCGCGAGCAATTGCTGAAGCCGCACAAACTGCGCTTCACGTGGACGACGGTGGACGGCCGGCAGAAGAGCCAGGACGTCGAAACCAGCCAGACGGCGTCGGCGGCGCTGAAGGTCGCGGCATAGGACAGGGCGCCGGGGTGGTCCCGGCGCCCTGTCCCGCGACGAATCATCCGTTACGGAAGCACCGGCTTCATATTCAGCGCTTTGACGAGGAACGCCCATTCATCGGCGGTTTCTTCGATCTGCTTTGTCGTCGGTTTGCCGCCGCCGTGGCCGGCCCGCGTCTCAATCCGAATCAGCACAGGCTCGTCGCCGGTCTGCTTCTCCTGCAGCGCCGCCGCGAACTTGAAGCTGTGCCCCGGAACCACGCGGTCGTCGTGGTCGGCGGTCGTCACCAGCGTCGCCGGGTATTTTCGCGGCGGATTGTTCAGCAGGGCGTGGTAGGGCGAATAGGCGTACAGGCTCTTGAAATCCTGAGCGTCGTCGGACGAGCCGTACTCGTCCACCCAGTAGCGCCCAGCCGTGAACTTGTGGAAGCGCAGCATGTCCATTACGCCGACGCCGGGCAGACAGGCGCCGAACAAGTCCGGCCGCTGCGTCTCCACCGCCCCGATCAGCAGGCCGCCGTTGCTCGCGCCCTGGACGGCCAATCGATCGGTCCGCGTGTAGCCCTGCTTGATGAGGTATTCGCCGGCTGCGATGAAATCGTCAAAAACGGTCTGCTTCTTTTCTTTTTTACCGGCCTCGTGCCACGCCTCGCCGTACTCGCCGCCGCCGCGCAGATTGGCCGACGCATAGACGCCTCCCATCTCCAGCCAGGCCGCCGTGCTGGGGCGGAAGGCCGGCGTGATCGAAATGTCGAAGCCGCCGTAGGCGTACAGAAGCGTCGGGTTCGTCCCGTCCAGCTTGAGGCCCTTCTTGGCCGTGATGAACATTGGGACTTTCGTCCCGTCTTTACTCGGATAAAAAACCTGTTTCACCTCGTAATCGTCGGGATGAAACCGCGTCTTCGCCTCGCGGTACAGCGTGCTCCGGCCGGTCAAGAGGTCGTAGCGGTAGATGCGCGGCGGCGTGTTAAAACTGGTGAACGTGTAGAACGTCTCCGTGTCGGTGCGCTTGCCGCCGAAGCCGCCGGCCGTGCCGAGACCCGGCAGCTCGACTTCGCGGATCAGCCGGCCGTCCGGCGCAAACACCTTCACCTGCGAATGCGCGTCCTTGAGGTAATCGGCCACGAACTGGTCGCCGACCAGCGACACGCCCTTCAGGCTCTCCGGCGCCTCCGGCACCACTTCCTTCCAGTCCGCCTTGTCGGGCTTGCGGAGGTCGATGGCGATGATTCGGCCCCGCGGGGCCTGGAAATCAGTCTTGAGGTAAAACACCGGCCCGTCGTTGCCGATCGGTTCGTACTCATTTTCGATGCCGTCGATCAAATCGAGCGGCATGGCCAGCGGCTCGGACAGGTCGCGGATGGTGATTCGGTTCTTTGCGTCTGTGCCCTTGAACGTCGCGATGACCAGATAGCGGCCATCCTCTGTAACGTCCGCGCCGAATCCCCAGTCGGGGTGATCGGGTCGCTTGTAGACGAGGACGTCGTCGGCTTGCGGCGCTCCGAGCCGGTGGTAGTAGAGCTTGTTGTTGAGGTTGAGGGCGTGGAACTCCTCGCCCTTCTTCGGTTCGTCAAAGCGGCTGTAGAAAAAGCCCCTGCCGTCGAGCGTCCATGCCGGCCGGCTGGACTTGATCCAGTGCAATTCGTCGGAGAGGTCGTCGCCGGTCGCAACGTCGCGCACCTTCCACGTGTGCCAATCGCTGCCAGCCTCGGCCAGGCCATAAGCAAGGTATTTGCCGTCCTCGCTGATCGCCATGCCCGCAACGGCCACGGTGCCGTCCTTTGACAGCGTGTTCGGATCGAGCAGGACTCGCGGCGTGCCGTCGAGGCGATCGGCGGTGTAAAGAACGGGCTGGTTTTGAAGCCCGTCGTTCTTGGAATAGAAATAGCGGCCGCCTTCCTTGGACGGCGCCGAGTAGCGTTCATAATTCCACAGCTCGGTCAGACGCTTCTTGATCGCTTCCCGCTCCGGAATGCCCTTGAGGTAGTCGAATGTCACCTTGTTTTCGGCCTCGACCCAGGCGGCGACGTCATTCGACTCGCGCACGTCGTCTTCGAGCCAGCGGTAGGGGTCGGCCACCATGACGCCGTGGTAGTCGTCCACCTGATGGCCGCGAGGCGTCTTGGGGTACTCCAGGCGCGCCGGTTCGGCGGCGACCGCGGCGAGGACCCCGGCCAGGGCGACGGCAATCACTCCTGCATGTTTCATGATGCGTTCATCCTTTGATTGAATAACCACGTTAACGCTGTGCTGTTCGCGGGGCGCCGCTCTCATTTCGTCCAGGCGTACTCGGGCGCCTCCATCACTTCCGGAATCGAATCGCTCAGCCCGCGCCAAACCACCGTGGCGCACGCAGCCACGTCTTCCACCCAATCGCCGCCGAGAATCGGTCGCAACTCGAGTGGTAGAAGCAGAATCAGCCGCTTCGCTCCGTTCACTGCGCCGGGCTGCAGGGCGTAAAACTTGTCGAGATACGTCGGCGTTTCCTGGCAGACCGCCAGGAGCGACGCCAGGAATCCGGGCCGGAATTGTCGGCGCACCACCTCGGCCTCCGTCGGACCGATCAGCTCCAGGACCACCTGCAGCGTCGTGAACGGGTTGTCGGCGAGCAGCCCACGGATCAGCGCCGCCGCTTCGTCGGCGCGGCGATCGAAGCAGGCCGAGCGCAGCCACAGGGTGAATGCCTGGGCCCGCCCCTCCGGCGACGGCGGCGCATGGGGATCACCTCCATCAGCGTTGACGCGCCAGACGCGCGATCTCTGCTCGGCCGGCGTGAATTCCAGCACCGGCCGCGGCTGGGCGTCGAATTCCACCTCAAAGACGTCTTGCGTTTCCTGCATGAGGCCGTACAGCTCTTCGCGCGCCAGCGTCGGCGTGCTGAGGACGTAATAGGGCGGCCGCGGCTGGAATTTCAGACCGAGCTGCTCCGCTTCGTGCCGGAACGCCGTGCCGGGCAGCACCGCGAGGTTGAACACTTGCACGTCGGTAAAGCCGTTGCCGTGCAGATAATGCAGGCCGCGGCGCACCGACTCGACCGTGTCGCCCGGCAGTCCGACGATCAGATCGACCTTGACCCGAATGTCCTGGCCGAGCATGGCGCGGACGCCGCGCTCGAAGGCGCGCAGGTTGTTCTTGCGGTCCATCTTCGTCATCGTTTCCGGCTCGACCGATTGCAGGCCGACCTCCACTTCGGTGAAATTCGCCTCGCGCAGCAAGCGGGCCGTCTCTTCGGCAATTCCTTCCCCTCGCAGCTCGCCAAAATAGGTGAAGCGGCGGCCGGGATTGCCGTCGGCCAGCGTGCGCAGGAATTCGGCGAAGTCGCGCCGCTGATTCAGCGTCGGGTCGAGCAGAAAAACTTCGCGGGCGCCGTGGTCCACGGCATGTCGCAAACCGGCCAGGATGTTCTCACGGCTGAGGTAATACTGCCGATCATACGACTTGGGGTAATAGCAGAATTTGCATTTGAACACGCATCCCCGCGTCGTCTCCAGCAGCATCATGCGCTCGTCGGCGGCGTCGAGGACGCCGGCCAGGTACGGCGAAGGCAGATGATTCAGATCGGGCATCGGCGTGCGGAAAGCGGGGGCGTGCCCAGGTCGAAATCGCGGAGAGGAGCGCGGCGCCACATACAGGCCGGCGATCGGGACCGGGGGCGTTTCGTCGTCGAGCAAAGCCAGCAGCAGGTTGGCGAAGGTTTGTTCGCCTTCGCCGATGACGGCGAAATCGCAGTCGGGCGCATTCAGCACCCAGGCGTTGTCGGCCGTGATTTCCGGCCCGCCCAGGACGACGCGGACGCCAGGTCGAAGCTGCTTGAGACGGCGAGCGATCCAGAGCGCGCGTTCGATGTTCCAGAGGTAGCAGGTGAAGCCGACCATCCAGGGATCGCGCGCAGCCAGGGCCGCGGCGAGCGCGCGATCGCCGAGCGTGTTGGCCAGATCTGCGGGGAACAGGTCGATGGCGTAATCGCCGCCGAGTCCCTTCCGTTCGGCGAACACCTTGAGATACGCAGCCGCCAGGGGAACGTTGCCGCGAATCGGGGCAGGCCCCAGCGGCGGGATGGGGAGCTGCACCAGAAGGACATTGCGGCGGCGAACGCTCATGCGGCGATTGTATCAGACCGGCGCCGGAATGAAGAGAACGAGACGGAGCCGTCGATCATGGAGGGGCGCTTGCCCGCGAGAACGAGCGGGAGTATTCTGGGAGAGTCAGCGACGCCCGGCGCCGAAGTGGCGGAATGGCAGACGCGCCGGACTCAAAATCCGGTCTCCGCAAGGGGGTGTGGGTTCGAGTCCCACCTTCGGCAGTAAACCGGCGAAGCGCCGGATTGGGTTTGCGCTTGTCACGGGCGCTTGGCGTAAGCCCGCATGTACTCCACGTACATATAAGACGGTGACCGCCTGGTCGATCGGCCAGCCGCCGCCCATCGCCAGCTTCACCAGCAAGTACAGCGGGACCTTAGCTTCCTCCGGCGTCTTCTGCCGCTGAATCTCGACTCCGTCGAAGTACCACACGATGTTCGCTTCATCCACCAGTACGCCGTAGGTGTGGAAGTCGTCCGTCAGTCCGGGCGCAGTGATGAAGTCCCGCTTGGCCCAGTGCTTGCCCTCCGCGTGCCACAGGTGCAGCGTCGAGTTCACGGCGTTGGGCAGGGCGCCGTAATGCTCTGCCACCTCGATCTCCACATTCGTCTTCTTCTTGTCCGTCAGCGAAGGTTGGCCCAATAGTCAGAACGCCGGCCACATGCCGCGACTCTTGTGAAACTTCGCGCGCATTTCGAAATAACCGAATTTCTGGGAGAAACCGCCCCCCTTGGGGTCCGCCGAGGCGAGAATCCCCGACCGCCAGACGCCGTCCTTCTTCGCCGCCTCGATGCGCAGGACGCCTTTCTCCACCGTGAAGGAGAAGCCGTCCTGCTGCTCCGTGAAGAGGGCGTCGCCGAATTTCTCCTTGGTGGCCGTGAAGCAGCGCGTGCCGGGGCCGGACGCCGAGACGCTCAGGCCGTTGAACTCGTCGTCGAACGTCGTCGTGTAACCGTCGATGTTCAGCGTGGGAGCAGGGAGCTTGGGCAGCGGCGCCTGAGGGTCCAGCTTGATGACGCAGATCTGGTGCTCCCCGGTGGATTCGTCCGCCGTCGTCACGCCCGCTCCGATTTTCAGCCGCTGATGATCCCAGCCGCGGTCGGCGGCGCGGTGGTCATAAAGCCCGACCATGATCCGGTATTCGCCATCCGGCGCGTCGATGGGAACCAGGACGACCGCCGGCACGGGCGCGCCATGCGCAATCGCCTGGATGATTATCGTATGAATGGGTGGGGATGAGAACACGGCGCCCGTATGGCCGGGAGCGAGGGGCGCGCCGATCATTTGGGGGGATGCCGGTTCCGCCCTTCACTTCGGCCCAAAACATGACGGCCGGCTTCTCCGCCTGCGCCTCTTTCAGTTCCCACAGCAGTTCGCCGCGGCCCGGTATTGCGGCTTGTGGATGTTCAACGTGCCGTGGGTCGCGCAGCAGGCGGCTGCAACCCGTACGAGTAAGATAGGCGGCTGAGGCGCTAAGCCAGAACGGCCGATAATACGCACCGCGCCGGACGCCAAGCTGGCGTCTTCGGCACAGTGCTTGCACCAGTCGCTTGTCTGGCCCAGCTGGGCGGTCCTGTGCGCACCCAAGGAGAATCGCCATGCCAGCGGAAACCACAGTCAACACCGTGGACGGCGCCATTCAGTTCGAGACCCCCGATCAGGTCAATACATCGCAGGTCAATACATCGCCGCACGGCGTCACCTTCCTCGAAGGCGGCAAAGGCCTGCCGGTGCTGCTGCTGCACGCCTTCCCGCTGTCGTCGGCCATGTGGCGCAGCCAGATTCAGGTGCTCGCGAGCGACTTCCGTGTCATTGCGCCGGACATGCGCGGATTCGGCGGCACGCCGGCCTTCACCGGCGCCCCCTCGGTCGATCAGATGGCCGACGACGCCGCGGGGCTGCTAGACGACTTGAAAATCCGCGGGCCGGTCACAGTCGGCGGGCTGTCGATGGGCGGCTACGTCGCCCTGGCCTTCGCCCGACGCCATGCGAACCGGCTGCGGGCGGTGATCCTGGCCGACACGCGGGCAGAACCGGACGACGCGGCCGCCCGACTCAATCGCGACAAATTGATCGAATTTGCCTCTCATAATCCGTCCACTGCCGTAGTTGAACAGTTGCTGTCGAAAATGGTTTGCGCGGAGACGCTTCAGAAACGGCCGGAGGTGATCGACGCCGTCAAGTATTTCGCCTCGCTGCAGGCGCCGGCGGGAATCATCAACGCCTTGAAGGCGCTGCGCGATCGGCCGGATGCGACGCCGTTTCTCCCATCCATCGCCGTGGCGACGCTGGTCATCGTCGGCCGCGAGGACGCGCTGACGCCGCCGGCCGTAGCGGAGAAGCTGAAGGCAGCCATCCCCGGCGCGCGGATGATCGTCCTCGAAAAAGCGGGGCATCTCTCCAACCTGGAACAGCCGGAGGCCTTCAATACGGCCGTCCGCGATTTTCTGGCGGCGCTCTAGTCGGTTGACAGCCCAAAAAGCCGATGGGAGAGTAGAATTGCTGCGGACCGGAAACGGCGTCCCGCCTCCGTTCGCAGCACGCGCGGGGCGGAGCGCAGGAGGTGCAACGAAGCAGGACCCGCGCATGAACGACTCTTCCCTCTGTCCCGACGCCCATACGCTGGAAGCATTCCTCCAAGGCCAGGCGCCGCCCAAGGAAGCCGTCCGCGTCAACGAGCATGTGAAGAGCTGTGCTGAATGCCGCCGTGCGCTCGCCGCCTTGGCCTTGCGCGGGGTGGAAACGACAGACGGCGGCAAGCCGCGCGGCTCCGAAGAGCCGACCCTGCCGCCGGCCCCGCCGACTGCCGTCGGAGCGTCGGCCTCGTCCGCCGGTGCGGCCCCGCAGGAGTTCCCCTTCCTGGCGCCGCCGCAGGCCGACGACGAAATAGGTCGGCTCGGCGCCTACCGCGTTCTGCGCGTGCTGGGCAGCGGGGGCATGGGCGTCGTTTTCGAGGCGGAAGATCCCAAATTGCAGCGTCACGTCGCCCTCAAGGTGATGCGAGCGGCTGGATCGCGACAGGGTGTGTTCCGCGAGCGTTTCCTCCGTGAGGCGCGGGCCGCGGCCCGGTTGGAACATGACCACGTCGTGCCTGTCTACCAGGTCGATGAGGATCGCGGCGTTCTCTT
>DATKHW010000395.1:0-4850 GCA_035546275.1 Gemmataceae bacterium | reverse complement strand
CCGCTGCTGCGGCCGGCCGGGCGGGCCGTGTTCCTGACTATGCTGCGCACTTACCGCGGACTGCTCGACGCCATCGTGCGGCGGGATTACGACGTCTTCAGCGGGCGAGTCCGCCTCGGCCGGCTGCACAAAATCTGGCTGGCGGCGCGGGCGCTGCCGGTCTGCTGGGGATGGACGTGAACAGCGCTTCATCAAGCCGCCGACAGTTCCGGTAGCGGCGTTCGCGCGGCTTGGGTAGGATGAATGTATGAGGAAGCCGCCCATCCCGCAGGCCGTCACGGCGACGGCAGGCGACGGCACATGCAGGACCAGTACTCGACCCGAGAGGGGAAGCGATGAGGACCACATGGAACGTATGGGCCTGGACCGTCGCGGCGGCGGCCCTGGGGACGGCCCTGGCGACGGCGGCGCCGGCCCCGCCGGATACGCTGCGCACAGAAGCGCTGGCGCTCAACCAAATCACCGGCGAGGACGCCACGCTGGGCCGCATCTACCAGCTGCTGGAAGATCCGCGGCACACCAAACCGCTCCTGGTAGAGGCCGCCAAAATCGCCCAGGAGAAAGAACAGCCCCTCAACATCACCGCCACATACATCCTGGCCCGTACCGCCCAGCTGCTGCGCGACAACGATGACGCCGTCGTCTTCTATAAGACCTTCATCGACCAGGCGGTCCGGCTGCAGAGTTCCGTGAAGATCGGCGACGGCTACACGGAGCTGAGCGACGTGTTCTACGGCGCCGGCAAGTACGAAGACTGCGAAAAGACCATTGATGAATTCGTGGCGCTCAAGGGCGACGAGGATCTGCAGCGCATGAAACCAACTGCCCTGCGGCAGAAGGTGCTGGTGCTGGCCAAGGAGGGCAAAACGGAAAAGGCTTCCGAATTGATGGACCGCCTCCTCAAGGCCGGTCCCGACAATCCCTTCAACCTCCAAACCAAGGCGCGCTTCCTGCGCGAGACCGACAAGCTGGCGGACGCGGCCAAGGCCTACGAAGACGCGATCGACGTCGTGAAAAAGAACGAGGACCTCCCCAAGGATCTTCAAGAGAAATGGGTAAACGAGATCCGTTATACGCTGAGCGGCCTCTACATTGACATCGGCGACGTCAATTCGGCCTCCGGCCAGCTCAAGGCGCTCCTAGAAAAGGACCCGGACAACGCCGGCTACAACAACGATCTCGGTTATATCTGGGCCGACCATGACATGAACCTGCCCGAATCCGAGAAGCTGATCCGCAAGGCCCTGGATGAGGACCACAAGCAGCAGCTCAAGGATAAGCCCGACGCGAAGCCGGATGACCTGAAACCCAACCCGTCGTACCTCGACAGCCTCGGCTGGGTCCTTTACAAGGAGAAAAAACTGCAGGAAGCGCGGAAGCCGCTGGAGGAGGCGGTCAAGGACGAGGACGGCCAGAGCATCGAAATCTACGACCACCTCGGCGAAGTACTGCAGGCACTGGGCGACAAGGAAGGGGCCGTCTCCGCCTGGAAGAAGGGCCTCGACCTGCCTGTGACGACCAAGCGCGAAAAGGACAAGAAGGCCGAGGTCGAGAAGAAGCTGAAGGCGGACCAATAGGTTTTTTCACCGCGGAGAACGCACAGAGCGCTGAGGAAGAAATGGAATTCCGCCGGCTGCACGCTCTGACAATTGCTTTTTTGTTTTTTCTCCGCGCTCTCGGCGTTCTCCGCGGTGAATTCTCCGTTTTTAGATGCGATTGCTGATGGAACTGTGGATCGGCGCCTCGGGCTACTCGTATCCCGATTGGGTCGGCGGATTTTACCCCGATGGTACGCGGCCCAATCGGATGCTGGCTTACTACGCCCGGTGCTTTCCGATCGTCGAGCTGAACTTCACGTTCTACCGGCCGCCCACGCCGGAGATGCTCGGCAAAATCGCCGCCCAGACGCCGGCGGGCTTCCAGTTCCTGGTTAAGCTGCCGCAGTCGATCAGCCACGAGCACAGCCCGCGCGACCTCGACGGCTTCCGCCGGGCTGTTCTGGAGTTGCAGCGTCTTGGCCGTCTGTCCGGTTTGCTGTGTCAACTTCCGCAGTCGGCCCATGAGGATCGGCCGTTGCGGACCTGGGTCGAAACCGTCGGCCGCGCCCTCGGCGATCTGAGTCTGGCCGTCGAATTCCGCCATCGGTCCTGGGCCGGAGCGGAAACAGCCGCGTGGATGGCCGATCTCGGCCTCGCCCTTGTGGCCGTGGACGTGCCGGACCTGTCGGGGTTGTACCCGCGCGGCTGGGTTCAGTCGGGACCGACCGCCTATGTGCGGATGCATTCGCGCGACAAGGCGAAATGGTACCGCGGAGAAAAGCAGCGCTACGATTACCTGTACGACGACGCGGCGTTGACGGAATGGCTCGACGCGGCTGCCGCAGCGGCCGGCCAAGGCGCGGCTGAGCGCGCCCTGTTCCTGTTCAACAACTGCCATCGCAGCCAGGCTGCGATCAACGCCCAGCGCCTCCAAAATCTGGCGTCCGGTCGGTCGGAATTCGCCGTCCAGCCGCCGCCCGCCGAATCAGGGACAGCGCAGCGATCGCTGTTCGATGACGCGCCTCCCGAGTGAGTTCGCGGCGGCCCGGCGAATTCCGCAACCGGAAGGCCGGCCGCGCGCACTACACATGGGGCGCGCCCTCGCCCGTTTTCTGTAACAACCCGCCACAGAACGCCGGCCTTGCCGTGAATTGGATTGACTGCATCCCAACGTCAGGCACACAATGAGGGCTGGCGCCGGGCGTCGGGGAATCGCCCCACGCACGAGCTGGGCAGGGGCTGACTCTCCGAGCATTCTCTCGAAAGGATCGAACTTACATGACCAAGGCGATGTGGACAGGGGTTTTCGCGTGCGCATGCACCCTCCTGGCGCTGACCGCCCCGGCTTGGGCGGCCGAGGCCAAGAAACCGCAACCATACATTGTGGTCGTCGGCGTGAGCAATTACCAGGACAAGCAGCTCTTGCCGCGCACTCACGCCGAGGACGACGCGCGCGCTCTCTTTGAGCTTTACACCAACAAGGACTATTACGGCGTGGACGCCGACCATTCCCGCCTGCTGCTCGGCAGCGCCGACGGCAAGGACAGCAAGGCGGCCACCCGCCAGAACATCCTGGACGCACTGAAGTGGATCACGCGCGAAACCGGCCCCAACGACCCCGTCGTCTTTGCCTTCTTCGGCGACGGCGGCCCGCTCGGCGACCGCGGCGATCACCATTGCTACTTCGCCGCCGACTCCACTTTCAAGGGCCGCGACAAGGACAGCGTCGCCGCGCCGGAGATCGCCGAGGCGCTCAAGGGCTTCAAGAGCCAGGATTTCGCCGTCTTTCTCGACGTCAATTTCAAGGGTTACACGGTCCCCGGCGACAAGAACATCGCCGAGCCGTCCTTCACCGATAAACCGTTCTCCGAGTTCCGCGGCGACCTCGGCTCCGACGATGAGAACGAAGAGCGCACGCCTGGCCGCGTCGTGTTCCTGCCCAATCGGCCGAACTCCCCGTCGCTGGACGGCCCCGAACACGGCCTCTTCGCCATGGCCCTTCTCGAAGGCCTAAAGGGCGCCGCGGACGCCGACGGCGACGAGGCCGACGGCGTTGTGACCGTCGATGAACTGGCCAAGTACCTCGATAAGCAGATCCCCGAACTCGCCCGCAAGTACGGCAAGACCGACAAGGACAAGGAACAGGTCTCCATCGTGCTGGGCAGCCCGAACAGCCATTTCGTGCTGTCGCACGACCCGGAGCCGTACAAGAAGGCCCAGGAGCGCCTGGCCAAGTTTGAAACGCTCGTCAGCAAAGAGAGAAGCCTGCTCGACGTGGCGGATGAAGGGCGGCAATACCTCGCCCGCATGCCGCGACTCAAAGCACAGCGTGAGCTGCGCAAGGATTATCAGAAGCTGGTGGACGGCGACCTGTCGCCGGTCGATTTTGCCAAGGCGCGGGCCAAAGTGCTCGACGAGACCAAGCTGGCCGGCAGCGTGGCCGACAAATTCGCCGGCAAAGTGATCGACGCGAGCCGCATCATCCTTGCCGATTACTACAAGGAGGAGAATCAAGGCGAGCTGGTCAGCCAGGCCATACACAAGCTCTACAAGTACCTGGAAGAGAAGGTTCCGGACGCGATCGAGGAGCGCGTGGCCAAGGCCAAGACCATGAAGGAGTCCGAGCTGCGGCAACTGCTGATCGACGCGCGCAGCGCGCTCGGCGAGCGCGAGGACCTCGACAAGGACAAGGACATCGACGTCGCCCTGGTCGAGATGCTGCAGTCGCTCGACCCCTACACCACCTATATCGACCCGGAAACGCTGAATAACTTCAAGATTCAGATTCAGGGCAACTTCACGGGCATCGGCATCCAGATTCGCAAGGACGCCGCCACCGACCTGCTGCTGGTGGTGACGCCGATCAAGGGCAGCCCAGCTTACAAGGCCGGCATCCTGGCCGGCGATCTCATCACCCAGATTTCCCGCGACGTGGACGAAAAGGGCGACCCTCTCCCCAAGGGTACGGAGGTCATTCCCACCAAAGGTCTTTTGGTAGGCGACGCCGTCAAGAAGATCCTCGGCAAGGAAGGCACCAAGGTCAAGCTGACCGTCCAGCGCGAGGGCGTGGACAAGCCGATGGAGTTCACCATGCAGCGTGACGAAATTCCGCGCGCTTCGGTGGACCAGCATTTCTTCATCCGTCCCGGCATCGCTTACATGCACATCTCCGGCTTCCAGGAAACCACAGGACACGAAGTGGCGCAGGCGCTGGATGAGTTTGGCGACAACAACATCAAGGGCATGATCCTCGACATGCGCGGCAACCCGGGCGGGGTGTTGAGCGAAGCGGTTTCCGTGTCGGATAAATTT
>DATKHW010000394.1:0-2864 GCA_035546275.1 Gemmataceae bacterium | reverse complement strand
TGACGAGGTAGGCGCGCCACCCCTGCTCGGCGAGTTCGGGTTTGGCCGGGCCGGACTCCGCGACGACGGGTTCGACCGGTACGGTCGCCCCGCTTTCCTTGAGCGGCCGGAGGTGGACAGCGAACAGGCAGTGTTTGTCGAGGACGGCCTGGATCGCGTCAGCGTCCCTCGCGTCGGCGAGGGCCTTGCGCTCCTCGGCGGAGAGCGGGGCGCCAAGCAGTTCCAGGGCGTCGGCGACGCGGCGGGCCTGGGCGGCAAGCGGTTGCAGATCGACCTTGGGTTTCGGTTCGTCGGCGGCGCAGGCGAGCCCAGAGTGCAAACCCCCAGAGGCGGCCAGCGCCGTCAAAACGGCGAAAAAAGCGAGGCGTTGCGTGGTCATGGTTGAGTCCTTCACTGTTGTCGCAGCCGGCTAATGATTTCCTGCATATCACGCGGGAGCGCGGAGGTCCAATGAATTCGCTCCCCCGTCGCCGGATGGTCGAAACCGAGCGATGCGGCGTGCAGCATGGTGCGCTTCGCCCCACTGCCGTCAGGCAGCGGCGTGCCGTGCAAGGAACGGTCGTAGAGGCGCTCGCCGCACAAGGGCGTCCCGGCCTCACCGAGATGAATGCGCACTTGATGGGTCCGTCCCGTCTCCAATGTGCATTCTGCCAATGTGAAGTCGCCGAGGTCTTCGACGACGCGGACGTGGGTGACGGCATGCTGACCGGCGGCGTGCGGGCCGGGCCCACTGCCGCGCCGACCGTCGCCCCGGTCGCGGACCAGCACAGATTCGATGCGGCCGTCCTTCGCCCGGCCGCGGACCAGCGCCAGATAAACCCGGTCCGTCGAGCGCGCTCGGAACTGCCGCCCTAGCTCGCGCTCCGCCTCCGGCGTGCGCGCGAAAACGACGAGGCCGCTCGTGTCATTGTCGATGCGATGCACCGCGCGGACGCGGCGCGGTCCCCCGTGCTTGCCCTTGGCCAGCAGGTCGGGCAGCAGGTCCGCCAGGGTCGGCGGCAGAAAGCGACGTGCGCGCTCTCCAAATTCGGCGGCCTCGTCGGGGTGGCGCATCGTCGTGAGGCCGGGCGGCTTGTCCACGACGACGATGTGGTCGTCGGCATACACGATGACGGGTCCGGGACCGGGCGAGCCGGCGGGTTTATTCCGCCGGGACAAGCCCCGCGGCTCGCCTTGTTTGGGAGGCGGTTTCTTCTTTCCGGCGACGGGCGGTCGCACTTGCAGCCGTTGGCCGGCCTTGACGCGCCGCGCGGGGTCGGAGCAGGGAGCGCCGCCGATGGCTACGCAGCCCCCTCGGAGGAGCCGATGCACATCGCCGGCCGGCAGCCCCAGGCGGGCGCGCAGCCAGTCCGCGACGGTGCGACCCGCCTCGCTGCGCCCCACAATGTAGGAACGAGCAGCCATCGAAAGAAGTACGAAATACGAAATACGAAATACGAAATACGAAATAGCGACCGGCGACGGGCGCCCCCATTGTCTCTTCTTTTGTACTTCGCACTTCGTACTTTGTACTTAGAGGCACTCACAAAAAGGCGGCTGGAACTGTGATTTTAGAGCTCCAGCCACCTTTTGTGAGTGCCTCTTACTAGGGTTTAGCGAACTCGGCCGCGTCCACCTTATCCAGATATTTTACATCGACTACTTCCGCTTCCATGACCTTCTTGCCGTTGCGGAACACGGCGATCTTCATCGGCCGGCGAAAGCCCTCCACGTCCTGAAAATTGCTGTACATTTCCTCCTGCACCACTTCCTTGCCGCCGCCGTCGTCGATCGTGTGTTCGGTTTTGATGAGCAAGCCGGTCTCTTTGCTGAAGAACATGCGCAGCTCCCGGCCGCTCTTCGGCGTGACCTTGACGCCCAGGGCCGAGCGATCGTCGATCTTCAGCTCGCCCAGAGCTTCCAGCGTGTAAGTTTTGTCGGTGAGCAGCGGCGCCAGTCGGATCGCCTGGTTCAGCTGCATCGTCTCGCGCAGCTCAGTCGCCAGCGTGTCGCTGACCTTTTCGGGCTGGCCGTCCAAGGTGAAGTACACCTTGTCGCCGTCGAAGATGTTCACGAACACCGTTTTGTGTTCGCCCTGCAAACGGATGACGTTGCGGAGCTGGTTGGGAAGCTGGACGGTCGTCTCTGTCTGAAACGGAGTTTCCTGGTCTTTGACGATCAGGACGCCCTGCGTGGTCACCCGATCCGCGTGAAGGCGCGACAGGCGCTCGAAGCCGCCGTGCGCCTTGACGGCCCGTTCGAGGATCGCCCGCGCCTCGTCGTCGGGCGGGGCAGGCGCCCAGGCGCCAAGCGACAGCGCGACCGCAGAGATCGTCAGTGCGATTTTCCGCATGAGATCCTCCCTCTCCCAATGGAGCGTGCGTCGGAATCCTTTCCTAGAGGAAACCTCAGGCATCAATCATGCCGCGCCGCCCGTTTGGAAACAACGGCGATCCCACGGTTCGACGCGCCAAACCGTCCACACGTGCTTTTCCTCCGTCGCCGAAGCTACCCGCCGCCATGTGCGGTTCGATACGGCTGGATCGGCGCCCATTGGCGTCCGCTATTGCTCTGCCCAGACGGCTTCTTCGCATGGTACATTCGGCGTGCCTAGCAACTGCAAACCATTGCGATGCGCCATGTCACAACATCCATCCGACGCTCGCCGCCTGCCCGGAAGTGCGCCGCCGTTCTGGGCTTTGATCGGCGCCGATGGACGCGGTGCATTCGGGGGGAAGAAGTCTTTGGGACCCTTCCTATCGACTTCTTTACGTCGCGCGAGGATTTGTCTCATGCCGCTTTCTTCGTTAGCTCGTCGGGGTTTGCGTTGCGGACCGCGAGCAAGGCCTGGATCTTGATTCGGGCGTCGGCGCCTACCTGGTAGC
>DATKHW010000393.1:0-4511 GCA_035546275.1 Gemmataceae bacterium | reverse complement strand
GGCTTTCGGGACATCTATTAAGGAGACAGCCCGTGCAAGAATCGGTCACGTTGGAACACATCGTCGGCAACCGCGTCCCCCTGCTGGCCGAACTCCACGGCCGGCAGGCCGTGGCTCGCGATTACGTCCGCGGCGTGCCCCGCCAGTACGCCACGGGGCTTTACCTCTTCGGCAGGCCCGGCACCGCTAAGACGCACATGGTGCGCGGGGTGCTGGAGCAGGAGATTGGGGAGCCATACTGCTACCAGCGCGGGCACCTGACGCCTGTGGGCCTGTTCGAGCTGCTCGCCGATCACCCCGACGAGGTGATCGTGCTGGACGACCTGGTGACCATCTTCAAGAGCGACGTGGCCCTGCAAATTCTGCTGTCGGCCTTGGAGCACCCTGCCCCCGGCGACCGCACGCGCACGCGGATCGTGCGGTATCGGCGTAAGGGAGAGGAAGTGCGGGTGGCCTTCCGGGGCGGCGTTATCTGCATCTCCAATCGCGAGCTCCACGACGACGAGCTGCTGGGAGCCTTCAAGAGCCGCGTCCACACGCTCAACTACGACCCTTCCGACGCCCAGCTCGGCGCGCTCATGCTGGAGATCGCCAGGCGCGGCTGGCCCGCTGCCCGCCCTTCCGTTGCGCCGGAAGAATGCGTGGACATTGCCCGCTTCCTCATCGGCGAAATGCTGCGGCTGGGGTGTCGGTTCGACCTGCGGCTGTTCGTCAACAAGGCGCTGCCCGATTACCAGCAGTGGAAGGACGACGAGACGGAATCCCACTGGCGCGACCTGGTGACGGCTTCCATCGAGCAGCATCTCGTCGCGGTACGGCACGCCGAGGACCGTCCCGGCCGCGATGACCGAAAGCAGGAAGAACACGCCATCCTGCGGGAGATTCTGCGGGAGCACCCGACGCGGGAGGAACGGGTGCAGGCCTGGTCTAGCCGGACGGGCAAGTCGGAGCGGGCATTCTACCGACGGCTGGCCGAAATGCAGTGACAAACAGCGAAAGTGTCAAAATGTCAAAGTGTCAAAAAGTCGGCGACAGGTGACGCCATGAGCAGCATCCCGATCCCCAGCCCCTACCTGACCGCCGCCGAGGCAGCGGCCTATATCCGCAGCACCATCCAAGCGATCTACGCCTTGGTAAAGCGGCGGAAGCTCCGCGCGATGCCGGGTCGTCCAGGGCGGTTGCTGTTCACGCGGGAGGCGCTGGATAACTACCTTCAGGGTCGATTCCGGCGTTGACCGGCGTGGCTACCCTGGCCTGAAGCTTGCCCAGCACGTCCCGAGCCACCTGCTTCTTGTTCAGGCCTGCGTAGTATTTCCGGATCGTGTCCGGGTTGCAGTCGAAGGCGATGGCCACGGCGTCGATGTTGCCGTTGGTCAGCTCCAGCGCTCTCGTGATCGCCGTTCCCCGCCAATTGTGCGGCTTGAAATACGGCACCTCCGGGTGCAGCCTGCGGAACTCGCCTACGACGTTTTGTAGCCAGCGGATCATGCGGCGCGGGCTGAAGCTCTTGCAGCTGTAGTTTCCGCATCGCAGCCCGTTTCGCTTGTAGCACTCTCGCAACCCCTTGTGAAACGTCTCGAAGACGTAGGAAGGGCCGCCGACGGCCTGCAGCTCTTGGTACAGTGCGGGGGGCAGCGGAGCCGGCCGGTCCTCTCGTCCCTTGGTGGTCTCGGCCGGGAAGACGATGCCGCCGTCCTGTAGCTGTTCGGTCCGCAAGGCGGTGATGTCAAAGGAGCGGGAGCCGACGAAGCCCTTAACCTGGAACCACAAAACCGGCAGCCGCCAGCCGGCGAACTTGGTTTCCAGCCATTTCAGAAACGTCATCTCCTCGGCGTCGGTCAGCACGCGGGGGTCTTTCTTGTCCACTTTCGGCAGTTCCACACCGTCCCACGGATTCGCCCCGCACAAGCCGAGCCGGTCGATGAACCATTTCGTCCAGAGGGCCCGCAGCTTGACGATATTTCCCCGCACGGTGACGGCCTTGGCTGTGCGCATCCGGCGTTCCACGTACTCGCCGGTGTGGCGGTCGGTCACGTCGTTCGGCCCAAGCACGCCGCTGGGAAAGGTGTTCCGCACGGTTTGAAGGCACGTGCAGTAATCCTCCACGGTGCTGCTCCGAAGGCCGGCGGCCGCCATCTCCTTTATCATGCGCTCGATGGCCTTGTCCCACAGAATGAACGCCGTGGTCTCGATCTCGCCTTCAGGCTTGTACGCCTTCAGGATGACGGCAGGGGCCACGTCCAGGGCGTCCGCCCGTTTGGTCTTGCCGGTGGACCGCTCCAGCCGTCGCCCGTCCGGACCGCGGAAGCGGACGTTCCAGTACGGTTCCGGGTGCCGCAGCAGCAGCGAAAACCTGATGACGCCGTAGTCCTGAAGGACGAAGCTCTCTTGCCTGGCCATCTGCGGCCCTCCGGGGGGCGAAGGACGCAGGCCATTGTAACCACCTCGGCCCGGAAGCGCAAGGCCAGTTGGTGGGAATTTGGTGGGAGCGAGCTGGCGTGAAGGTGAAAACCGCTTAGATCTCAGGCCTACTTGAAACCCAGTGCAAGATTCAGGTTCTTGTGTCCGTAAGGACGTGGAGGTTCAAGTCCTCTCTCCCGCACTCGACGAGAAGCCCCGGCGAAAACCGGGCTGCTTCGTTTGCCCTTGAAATGTCGCAGCTTACGACAAGCCATTTCTCCAGCGTCTTGTCCGATGGGTTAGGCGCCCCTGGCGGCGGTTAGATGCATACGGCGGCCGAGGGCACAAATCTGGTCACAGTTTGGTCGCAGTGGCTGGGAGCAGGCCGGCGGAGCGGGGAAGAGTCCTCGGAACGAATCCCGCCGTGAAAACTCCAGCGCCATGACTTTTAGCTATGCCACGTTCACACTCGTGCTCCCCGTGATCGACCCGTTCGCGTCGTCCGTCGCGGTGATGGACCTCGTTCCGCCCGAACGGAGCGTGACCGTGAACGTGTGGACGCCGTTGTCGCCGCTGACGAACGTGTAATCGGGCGGCAGGACCGCGTGCTTGTCCGAGCTGGCGAAGTGGACCTTGCCGCTGTAGCTGACGGCCACGTTGCCGAACGCGTCAAGGGCAGTGACGATGATGGTGAACGGCGTGCCCGCCTTGACGTTGGCAGGGGCGGAGATGCGGAAGTGCGTGGCCGCGGCGGCGCTGATGAGGATGCCCGCTTGCGTGCCCGTGATCGCCGCCGTCGCCGTGTCGGTCGCCGTGAGCGATTGCGAACCGGCCGTCTTCAACGTCGCGCTGAAGGTGCGAACACCCGCGTCGCCGGCGGTGAACGTGTAGTTGGCGGGCAGAGCGGCCTGAGCGTCCGAGCTGGTGAAAAGCACCGTGCCGCGGTAGCCCGTCGCCACGTTGCCGTACGCGTCACGGGCCGTCACCGTGAAGGCGTGCGCCGTGCCCGCCGTCGCCGAGGGGTAGCCGGTCACGCTGAAGGTCGCCGCGGCGGCCGCGCTGACCGCGATGCCGCCCTGCGTGGCCGTGAGGGAGGACGCGGCTCGGTCCGTGGCCGTGATCGACTGCGTGCCGCTCGTCTTCAGGGCGACGCTGAACGTGTGCATGCCGGCGTCGGCGGCCGTGAGGGTGTAGTCTGCCGGCAGGCCGGCCTGGGCGTCGCTGCTGGTGAAGTGGACCGTTCCCGTGTAACCCGTCGCCACGTTGCCGTAGGCGTCACGGAGCGTGACGGCGACCGCGTGCGCCACGCCGGCGATGGTCGAGGACGGGAAGCCGGCCACGCTCATCGTCGCCGCCGCCGCTGCACCGACGACGATGTTCCCGTCCGTCCCGGCGAGCGAGGCGGCGCCCGTATCGGTCGCGGTGAGCGACTGGACGCCGGCCGTCTTCAGGGCGGCGCTAAAGGTGTGAACGCCGGCGTCGCCGGAGGTGAACTGATAGTTGGCGGGCAGCACGGCCTGCGGGTCGGAGCTGGTGAAGTGGACCGCGCCGGTGTAACCGGTCGCCACGTTGCCGTAGGCGTCGCGGAGCGTCACCGTGAAGGTTCCCGTGACGCCGGCCGTGGTCGGCGATGGGAAGCCGCCGACGGAGAGCGTCGCGGCCGTGGCCGGACTGACGGCGATACCCGACTGGGAGCCGGTGATGGAGGATGCGGCCGTATCCGTGGCCGTGATCGACTGGGCGCCGGCCGTCTTCAGCGTGACGCTGAACGAGCCGGTCCCGTTGGTCAGGGTTGAATCCGCCGGCAGCGCGGCCTGGGCGTCGGAGCTGGTGAAGTGGACCGTGCCGGCGTAGCCCGTCGCCACGTTGCCGAACGCGTCCAGAGCGGTGACGGTCGCCGTGAAGGCGGCGCCGGCCGTCGCGGACGTCGGCGCGCCGACGGCGAACCGGGCGGCGGCCGCCGGGCTGACGGTCGTCGTCGTACTGCCGGTGATCGTACCGCGGGCGTCGTCGGTCGCCGCGACCGACTGCGCCCCCGCCGTGTCGAGAATGACGCCGCTGAAGACGTGGCTGCCGGCGTCGCCGGGGACGAAGGTGTAGTCGGCGGGCAG
>DATKHW010000392.1:0-10794 GCA_035546275.1 Gemmataceae bacterium | reverse complement strand
AATTGCGGATGAGCTTCGGATCGGTCATGGGGCTGACGGTTCCCTCCTCCGTGCTGGGCCGCGAAGGCGGTCCGCATGGGAGATAGGATACCAGCAACCGGCGATGCCGGATAGGGCAGCGACCTGGGCGAGCCGGAGGCGTAAGCCCCCGGATATGGCCAGAGCGGCTGAGCCTTCCATCCGGGAGCTTACGCCCCCGGCTCGCCTGCTGTTGGCATTCGTGAATGCCATTCGCCCCCCGTCCGTCTACACTAGCGAAGTCCGCCCGACGCCATCCTCCCTTTTTTCCCACCCAAGGAGACGCCTTGATGCGTACCGCCGTCCTGGGATTGGCCGCCGTCCTGGCCGCCGCCCCCGCCCTGTTCGCCGCCGACAAGGACGCCCCCGAAAAGAAGGCGCCAGCCGTGCTCAACTTCAAGATGAAAACGCTCGACGGGAAAGACACCGACCTGTCCCAGTACCAGGGCAAGGTCGTGCTGCTCGTCAACGTGGCCAGCTATTGCGGCAACACGCCTCAGTACAAGCCGCTCGAAGCGCTGTACGAGAAGTACGGCGACAAGGGCCTCGTGGTGCTAGGTGTGCCGGCCAATGAATTCGGAATGCAGGAACCGGGCGGCGACGCGGAAATCGCCAAATTCTGCGAGGAAACCTATCACGTCAAGTTCCCGATGCTGTCCAAGCAGGTGGTCAAGGGCGACGGCATCTGCCCGCTGTACCAGTACCTGACCGGCAAGGACACCGACCCCAAATTCGCCGGCGACATCAAGTGGAACTTCACGAAATTCCTCATCGGCCGCAACGGCGAGATCGTCGCCCGCTTCGAGCCGAAGGTGAAACCCGACTCCGACGACGTGGTCAAAGCCATCGAGACGGAGCTGGACAAGAAGTAACGCGGGCTCGCCGTGCGGCGACCCCCGCCTGTGTACAGGCCGGGGGTCGCACCGTTTCGGAGGCAGCCATGACCAGGCCGACCCAACGCTGGGACGCCGGCCGCTACGACGAAAAGCACGGCTTCGTCTGGCAGTACGGCGGCTCGCTCGTGGAGCTGCTCGATCCTAAACCTGGCGAACGCATCCTCGACCTGGGCTGCGGCACCGGCCATCTGACCGCCCGCATCGCCGCGGCGGGCGCGATCGTCGTCGGGCTGGACCATTCCGCGGAGATGCTGGAGCAGGCGCGGTCCGCCTATCCGCAGCTGCAATTCATTCAGGCGGATGCACGCGATTTCACCTTCGCCGAACCGTTCGACGCCGTCTTCTCCAACGCCGTGCTGCACTGGGTGCGGCCGCCCGAAGCAGTGATCCGCCGCGTGCGCGACGCTTTGCGGCCGGGCGGCCGATTCACGGCGGAACTGGGCGGCCGCGGCAACGTCCGGCGCATCGAGGCGGCCATGCACGCGGCGGCCGAGCGGCTGCATATCCACCTATCGGGACCGCAATGGTACTTTCCCGGCGTGGCCGAGTACGCCTCGCTGCTGGAGGCGGAGGGACTGGAGGTGCGGTATGCGACGCTGTTCGACCGGCCGACGCCGCTGGATGGCGAGAAGGGACTGCGCGATTGGGTGTTGATGTTCGGCCGGGCGACGGTGGACGGCATTCCGGCGGAGCGGCGCGAGGATTTTCTGACGGCCGTGGAGGACGCGGCCCGGCCGGATTTGTACCGCGACGGCGGATGGTTCGCCGATTACCGCCGGCTGCGCGTCAACGCAGTCCAGATGCCGTGAATCACTGCGATTACACCAACTCCGCGATCGGCTCCCCGTCATCGAGCAATCGCATCGGCCGGCCGGTGAAGTCCGGCAGCATCTGGCTGGAGTCGATGCCGAGGGCGCGATAGAGGGTGCCGATGACGTTCTGGGCGCCGAGCGCGCGGTCTTTTGGCAGCGCTGCCTTGCTGTCGGTGCGGCCGACCACCTGGCCGGTCTTGACGGCTCCTGCGAAAAGCGCGAAGCCCAGGTCCGGCCAATGGTCGCGGCCTTCCACGTTGTTGACCTTCGGCGTCCGCCCAAACTCGCCCCAGACCAGCACCACGACTTCCTTGTCCAGCCCGCGCTCGTGCAGGTCCGTGACCAGCGCGTGGATCGACCGATCCAGCAGCGGCAGCTGCGACCGCAGGCCGGTGAAGATATTGCCCGTGCCAGAGGTCTTGCCGTGGTAATCCCACGTCCCGACGCGCATCGTCACGACGGATACGCCGGCCTCGACCAGCCGGCGGGCCAGCAGGAATTTGTCGCCGGGCCACGGATTGGTCGGCGTAGGGTCGTTGCCGTAGATGTATTTGGCTTCCTTCGCCCCGTATTTCTCGCGCACCCGGTCCGGTTCGCGGCTCAGGTCGAACGCTTCCCGCGCCTTGGGCGACGTGACCATCTCCAGCGCCTGAGCGGAATAGGAATCGAGGGCGCCGAAATCGCCATGCGCGTCGATGCCCCGCTGAATGCCGTCGAACAGATCGCGCATTTGCGTGCGGTCGTTCAGCTTGGCGGCCGTGACGCCGTTGGTCAAATGCAAGTCCTTGACGCCCTCGTCGCCGAACAGGAACGGCCGATGGGCGGCGCCGACGTATTGCGGATTCTCTACCTCGAAAACATTCGCTTGATATTGGTCCAGGGTCACATAATTCGGCGTGTGCGGATCGTGCGGGCCGCCGAAGCGGCTGACGACGCAACCGAAAGCCGGCCGCTTGGCCGACTTGGGGAATCCGGTATAGACCTCTTCCAGCTCATGCTGCATCGGCTCGACGAACTGCACCGTGCGGACCAGCGTCAGCTTGTCGGCGATCTGGGCCTGCATCGGAAACAGTTCGGAGATATCGAAGCCCGGCACGTTGCTGTGGATCGGTTTGAAATCGCCGCGGAAATCGGTCGGCGCGTCCGGTTTGAGATCGTACATGTCGATGTGGCTGGGCCCGCCGGCCAGGCAGATCATGATGACGGCGCGGGGCTTGCCGGTTTGGCCGGATTCGGCGCGGAGGCGCAGGACGTCGGCGAGGGTCAGCCCGGTCAGACCGAGCGCCCCGACGCGCAGGAAATCGCGGCGGGAGACGCCGTCGCAGAAGCGACGCCGGGGGCCCCAGAACGTCAGCATGGAATCGCTCCTCGGCGGGCAGGCGGCGGGAGGGCTGGCGGGTCAACCAAGCAATTGTACCCCACGGCCGGCGATCGCCAACGGGAATTCACGCGTCCAAAGCCACACGGGGTGAGCAGCTGTAGAGTTTCTTCTCGTTCCCAGGCTCTGCCTGGGAACGGACTGCTTGCGAGGCTCTGCCTCGCGTCTGTTCTATCCGGCAGACAGAGCCTGCCGGGCAGTGCGTTCCCAAGCGGAGCCTGGGAACGAGGGCAACGAGGGCAACTCACCCAAGTAAAAGCTTCACACCCAGCCACACGCGCGACAGCGGGAAGACCCGTATCCCTGGCCCTTGCCGGTGTCGTATAATGCTTCTTTTCCGATTGAGCCGTCTTCCGCAAGGGGAACGGACGAATGGAAGTCGGGCCGCGTGTGGGGTTCCTTGGGGCCGGCCGGATGGCGTCGGCGCTGGCGCGAGGCTGGATCGCCGCCGGCCTGACGACCGCGGATCGCGTTCTGGCCGGCGACCCTCTTCCGGCGGCCCGCGCGGCGTTCAGCGGCGGCGGATCGCTGCGGGCCGTCGGCGACAATCACGAAGTGGTCACGCACGCCGACCTGCTGGTGCTGGCGGTGAAGCCGCAGAGCATGAAGGCGCTTATGGAGGAAATCCACCCCTACGTCACCGACCGCCAGCTGATCGTGTCGATCGCGGCCGGCGTGACCTTGCGTCAGCTAGCCGAGGGCTTGGGGCCAAAGCGCCGATTGATCCGCGTCATGCCGAACACACCGTGCCTGGTCGGTGTCAGTGCATCAGCATACACGCCCGGCGAATCGGCCACCGCCGAGGACGCGGCCTTGGTGGAGCGGCTGCTGAAAACGGTCGGCGTGGCGATCCGCGTGCCGGAATCCATGCTGGACGCCGTGACCGGCCTGAGCGGCAGCGGCCCGGCCTTCGTGTACCTGATGATCGAGGCGCTGTCGGACGGCGGGGTGCGCGTCGGCTTGCCGCGGGAGGCGGCGACGGCGCTAGCGGCACAAACGGTGCTGGGCGCCGCCAAAATGGTGCTGGAGACGGGCACGCATCCCGGCGTGCTGAAGGACATGGTGGCCAGTCCCGGCGGCACGACGATCGCCGGGCTGCACGCCCTGGAGCGCGGCGGCGTCCGCGGGGCGATCATGGACGCCGTGGAGGCGGCGACGCGGCGGGCGACGGAGCTGGGGAGGAGTTGATGGTTCATCCGAACGCCGGCAAGACCGTCGCCGAGATCCTCAAGGACAAGAAAGCGAGCATCCGCACGCCTGCTTTGGATCCCGGCTCTCCCAGTTGGGACGCTATTCTTCACCTGACATGGGAGGAAATCGAGCGGCGGGCGCGGCGGCGCGACATCGGCTTCGGGACCTTCCGAAAGCTGCTTTCCGATGGGAGGTTCAACAAGAAATGACACAGGATCGCTTCCACAAACTGATGACCTTCCTCCAAAAGCTGGAGGAGGCGAAGATTTACCACGAGTTGGCCCACCACCGCTACGACGCCGTTTCCGTGTATGTAACGGTGCCCGGCGAACGATGGGAGGTGGATTTCCTCGAAGACGGCACGGTGGACGTGGAGCGCTTCCGAAGCAACGGCCACATCGACGACGAGTCCGCGCTCACCGACTTGTTCGCCAATTTTTCCGATGAAGAGGTAGAGTCCAAGGACGCAGCAAAGCCTATAGCGGGCCAGGGGATCCCGGGCACGCCTACAGACAAAGAGGTCCCAGCCAGCCATGACGCCACTGCGCTCGTGAGGGAGGTGAGAAGAAACATCGTGCGGGACCCAAGCAGAGGCTCCGACCACCCATGACGCCACTGCCGGAACGTGAACGCATCCTGATCTTCGACTTCGGCTCCCAGTACGGCCATCTGATCGCCCGGCGCATCCGCGAGCAGAACGTCTTCTGCCAGGTGGTGCGCCACGATCTGCCGGCGTCGCGCGTGGCCGAGCTGGCGCCGCGCGGCCTGATCTTCTCCGGCGGTCCCGCCAGCGTCTACGCTCCCGGCGCCCCGCACTGCGACCCCAAAGTCTTCGACCTCAACGTGCCCGTCCTCGGCATCTGCTACGGGATGCAGCTGGCCTGCCACCTGCTCGGCGGCGAGGTCAAGCCGTCCCCCAGCCGCGAGTTCGGCCGGGCCGTCTGCCGCATCCGCGAGGCGAACGGGCTCTTCGCCGAGGCGCCGTCCGAGACCGTCGTCTGGATGAGCCACGGCGACCAGGTGTCCACCATCAACGGCGACTTCGTGGCGCTGGCCGAAACGGAGACATGCCCGGTCGCCGCCGTCCGCCATCGCAGCCGGCCCGTCTACGGCCTGCAATTCCACCCCGAGGTCAGCCACACCCCGGTCGGCGGCCGAATCCTGCATAATTTCCTCTTCAATGTCTGCGGCTGCCAGGGCTTGTGGAAGATTGGCTCGTTCCTCGACCAGACGGTGGAGGAATTGCGGCGTCGGATCGGGGACCAGCGCGTGATCTGCGGCCTGTCCGGCGGCGTCGATTCGTCCGTGACGGCGGCGCTCTTGCTGAAGGCGGTGGGGCCGCGGGTCGCGTGCATATTCGTGGACAACGGCCTGCTGCGCCTAGGCGAGGCGGAGGCGGTGCGGCGGACGTTCACCGGCCATTTCCAGGCCGATTTGCACGTGGTGGACGCGGCGGATCGCTTTTTGAAAGCATTGGAGGACGTCACCGACCCGCAGGAGAAGCGTCGGCGCATCGGCCACGTTTTCATCGACGTGTTCAAGGACGAGGCGCGGCGCATCGCGGATGTCAGATATCTGGCCCAGGGCACGCTGTACCCCGACGTGATCGAGAGCGGCGGCGCCGTGGACGGCCCGGCCCACAACATCAAGACGCACCACAACGTCGGCGGGTTGCCGAAAGAGCTGGGCTTTGAGCTGATTGAGCCGTTGAAGGATCTCTTTAAGGACGAAGTCCGCCGGTTGGGGGCGGAGCTGGGACTGCCGGAACCGCTGGTGCATCGCCATCCATTCCCCGGCCCCGGCCTGGCGGTGCGCTGCCTCGGTCCGGTCAGCGCGGCCCGGCTGAACGTGCTGCGGCAGGCCGATGCGATCCTGCTGGACGAGCTGAAGCAGGCGGGCTGGTATCGGCAGACGGCCCAGGCGTTCGCGGTGCTGCTGCCGGTCCAGTCGGTCGGCGTCATGGGCGACGGCAGAACGTATGAAAACGTGATCGCCCTGCGGGCGGTGCAGACGGACGATTTCATGACGGCCGACTGGTCGCGGCTGCCGTACGACTTGCTGGCGAAGATATCGACGCGCATTATCAATCAGGTGGCGGGCGTCAACCGCGTCGTGTATGACATCAGCAGCAAGCCGCCGGCGACGATCGAGTGGGAGTAAGAGAATTCACCACAGAGTCACAGAGAACACAGAGAAGACAAAGGCATTGTATTTCTCTGTGTTCTCTGTGACTCTGTGGTGAGTTGAGCTTTTGGAGCGATCCATGCGTTTTGTCAAAATGCACGGTTGCGGCAACGACTACGTCTACGTTGATTGCGTCCACCAGCCGCCGCCGCGCGACCCGGCCGGCCTGGCGCGCGTCGTCAGCGATCGCCACTTCGGCGTCGGCGGCGACGGCCTCATCCTCATCGGCCCGTCCGAAAGCGCCGACGCCCGCATGCGCATGTTCAACGCCGACGGCAGCGAGGCCGAGATGTGCGGCAACGGCGTCCGCTGCGTCGCCAAGTACGTCCACGACCACGGCATCGCCGTCAAGCCGCGCCTGACCATCGAAACCGGCCGCGGCGTCCTCACCCTCGACCTCGACGTCCGCCACGGCAAGGTCGAGCGCGTCACCGTGGACATGGGGCCGCCCATCCTCGACGCCGACAAGATCCCTACCACGCTGCCGGGGCCGCGCGTCGTCGACTATGTGGATCCGTTTGCCGATGCGGGCGTGAAATGCGAGCGGTGCGGCTCGGCGATGAGGGTGAGGGAAAGCCGCACAGGGTTGTTTCTTGGATGTACCGCTTACCCGAAGTGCGCTGAGTTCAAGTCCCCGTCGGCGGAACTTATCGCTCAGCTTGAGAAAGGCCTGCCGCCTGCTCTGCGGTACGAAGATTGGGGATTCGACCCCTGTGTCACCTGCGTCTCAATGGGCAACCCGCATGCCGTCTTTTACAGCGACGACGTGAGTAAGATCCCGCTGGAAACGGCCGGACCCCAAATCGAAAACGCCCCCGTTTTCCCGCGCCGCATCAACGTGCATTTCGTCCAGGTGCATTCGTCCGGCGAGGTCACTATGCGCACCTGGGAGCGCGGCAGCGGCATTACCCTCGCGTGCGGCACCGGCGCCTGCGCCGTGGCCGTCGCCGGCGTGCTGACCGGCCGCACCGGCCGCCGACTCCTCGCCCACTTGCCCGGCGGCGATCTCGATCTGAATTGGTCCGAAACTGACGACCATGTTTACATGACCGGCCCCGCCGTTGAGGTGTTCAGCGGCGAATGGCCAATCGAAAGGATGAAGGATGAAGGCTGAAGGATGAACCAATCAAAATCATCCTTCAGCCCTCATCCTTCATCCTTTGGAAGGCATGGAGGCCCGCGCAATGAAAATCCGTCATCCGTTAGTCCTGAAAGTGGTGGGGTTCGTCGCGGCCTGCCTGACGCGTTTGTGGATTGGTCTGGTGCGCGTGCGCTACCGGCCGATCGGACCCTGCCTGATACCGCATTATCGCGGCTTCCTGGGAGGGCGCTTCCTGTATGCGTTCTGGCATGAGAACCTGCTCGTGAACGCCGGCAGCTATGGCCGATCCGACGTGCATGTGCTCGTCAGCAAGCACGCCGACGGCGAACTGATTTCGCAGGCCTGCCGTTGGCTCGGCTTCAGCCTGGTGCGCGGCTCGTCCACGCGCGATTACGTCGAAGCAGTGCGATCCATGATGCGGCTCGCCCGAACCCAACACCTGGTCGTCACGCCGGATGGGCCGCGCGGCCCGCGACGATGCGTCCAGCCCGGCCTTGTCTACCTGGCCTCGCGCACGGGACTGCCCATTGTGCCCGTCAGCGTCGCCTACCGCCGTGCCTGGCGCACGCCCACCTGGGACCGCTTTGCCATGCCCTTTCCCTGGAGCGACGTCGTCGTCGTCACCACGGCGCCGATCCATGTGCCGCCGGATGCACGCAAAGAGCAGCTGGAACTGCATCGGCAACGCGTCGAGGAAGCCATGCGCCAGGCGGATGAAGCCGCCGAGCGGATGCTTGGACGTTGCGGTTCGCCCAAGAAAACGGCTGCGGCACGGAGGGCCGCCTAACGCTGGTGAAGTCCTCTTGCAATGAGACCCTCCGATGGCTATCGTCCCCCCTCCATCGAAAGACGACGAGCATGAATTGCTGGACGCCCTGCCGGCGATGAGCCTCTGGGTGCGCGGAGCACTGGTCGGCGTCGCCCTCGGTCTGACGGCTCTGTTCGGCCTGGCCTGGTGGCTCAACCCCTACCAGGCCGACGGCACAGCCCGCCGCATGGAAACGCACATGCAGCTGGGATTGCCGGAATGCACGTTTAAGCGCATGACCGGCTATCCGTGCCCGTCGTGCGGCATGACGACCAGCTTCGCCCTGACGATCCGCGGCGACCTGCTCCACGGCGTTCAGGCCAACAGCGTCGGCGTGCTGCTGGCCCTGTTCCTGCTGGCGTTCATTCCCTGGTGCATCGCCAGCGCGATTTGCCGGCGGACCGTTTTCGTCCGATCCGTGGAGCGGACGACGATGTTTATCGTCCTTGGTCTGCTCGGCTTGATGCTGCTGCGCTGGGTCGTGGTCCTCGGTTTGACGTACTGGGTGGGATCGGCGCCGCGGTTTTGAGGCGGCCCATTCTCACGGAGGAGAGGCAATGACGGCGATCCCACGGCGGAGCTTCCTGGGCCTTCTGGGCGCGGCGGCGGCGCTTTGCACCGGCTGCCAGGCCTCCACGATGGCCTACTTCCTCTTCCCGGAGGCCAAGCACGAGGCCGAGATGAAAAAGCTCGCCTCGGAAGACGGCAAGGAAATCAAGGTCGCCATCCTCACCTACACCACCGACCTCGAAACGCGACCGGAACTCATCCAGGCCGACCGCCAGCTGGGCGAAATGCTGGCCCGCAAGCTGCGCGATCTGTGCGAGGCCAACAAGGAAAACGTCACCATCGTCAACCCGCACAAGGTTGAGGAATTCAAGCTTACCCACCCCAACTGGCAGCAGGAGCCGAACCTGGCCGACGTCGGCCGGCAGTTCCAGGCCGACTATCTCATCTACATCGAGATCTCCAAGCTCAGCATGTACGAGAGCGGCAGCCAGCAGTCGCTTTACCACGGCCAGGCGGCCCTGTCGGTGCAGGTGGTGGACGTCCACCAGGCGGACGACTCGCCGCTGCCCAAGCAGATCTCCTTCACGTATCCGGACGCACGCGGCCCGATGTCGGTCGACGAGATGCCGGCGGCGCAGTTCCGCCAGAAGTTCCTAGGCTACCTCGCCTGGCGGTTGGCGCGTAACTGGACCGCGGTCCCGATCCGCGAAACGTATTATGAGGATACAGACGATTAGCCAGCCGAGGACCGCAACATGGCCGAGCCGATCGTGATTCGCTGTCGCGAGAATGGGCCCTACGTGGTGCTGGGCGAGGTCAAGATCGTCGATCACCTTGGCAACGAACATGCGCCGCCGGCCAGCGGCAAATCCGGCGTGGCTCTATGCCGCTGCGGAGCGTCGCGCGCCAAACCGTTCTGCGACGGGTCGCATCGAGACTGCGGTTTCAACGCGGCGGAGGCGGCCCCGCAGAAGGAAACGCAGTCCTGACGGCGTTGCAAAATCGCAGAAATTGACGCTGTGGATAAAGGAACGGGGCCAACCGCACAGCAGCGGCCGGCCCCGTTTGTGGTTTACAGGGGGACCCGAGGGGTGGGTGCGTTCACGAAAGCTGTGGTCTGCGCGACGATGACGGCCGTCATTCTGAGTCTGGTCAGGTCGATCAAGTCATCGTGGCCGTCCACCGTCCTGTCGATCCGGGCGTGACCTGAAACTGGGTTACTTCCCCAAGCCGTTCTGAGCGTTCTGAGCGACCTGCGGAGCGTTGGCGCCAGGTGCCATCGTCTTCTTGGTGTTGTCACCCTGGCAGCCAATGGCGCTCACGGCGAGGAGAGCACCGACGACGAGCGTCGCAATCACCTTCTTCATGATCCAGTCTTCCTTCCTCAGTTGGTGAGAAAAAACACGGGCGATCTCTACGTTATATGGACGCGACCACGGCCGGGAAGCGAGGGCGCGGATTTCCTATTTGTCCGTCGTCGTATCCCCAGCGCGCGGTTTGTCCTTGTCGCGGTTCTGCCCCGGCGTGCCGCCGCCGCACCCCGCCGCAAGGCAGAGCATCAGCACGGCGGTCAGCAACGCGCAAACGCGAATCATCCGTCTTCCGCCGGCGGGGGACAGACCCACACGGCCTCTTCTCGGGTCCGGAACATCACCCACTTACTTCGTCTTGATATCGACGTTGGTGACCTTCCCGTCCTTGTCATAGATGACGGTGGCGGTGGTGTCGGGGCCGACCGTCACGCCCTTGAGGTCGGGCGCATCCTTGCCGTCCACGGTGATCTTGGCGCCCGGAGTCACGGAAATCTTCTTGTCCACGATGGTGATGTCGCCGCCTTCAATCTTCGTCACCTTCCCCTTGGTCGGAGGGGTAACCTCAGGCGCCGGCGCGGCCGT